>JAEXGP010000106.1 GCA_023450775.1 Actinomycetes bacterium
CGCCCGACGGCCGCGATCTGGCCCCGCGACTGGCCGCGCTGCTCGGCCGTCCGGTGCTCGCCGGCGCCGTGTCCATCCGCGACGACGTCGTGTCGACCGCGTGCCTCGGTGGCGCGGTCCTGGCAGACCACCTGCTGCGCGGTCCGGTCGTCGTCACCGTGCAACCCGGTGTGGGCCACCCGTCGGGCGGTCCGGTCGGGGAGCTGCCGGTGGTGGAGCGCGTCGAGGTGGACGATCCCGCCCCGGTGCCCGACGCCGCGGTCGTCGAGGTGCTGCCGCCCGACGTCACGACCATGGACCTGGCCGAGGCGCACCGGATCCTGGGCGGCGGCGCCGGCCTGGACGCCGCCGAGCGGTTCGAGGAGCTCACGCAGGCGGCGACGCTGCTCGGCGGCTCGATGGGCGCGACCCGCGTGATCACGGACCGGGGCTGGGTGCCGCACGTCCGCCAGATCGGCACGACCGGCGTGGTCGTCGACCCGGACCTGTACCTGGCCTTCGGCATCTCGGGCGCGGTCCAGCACACCGCCGGCCTGGGCGACCCCGACCACGTGATCAGCGTGAACACCGACCCGCACTGCCCGATGATGGGCATGGCGGACCTGGCGGTCGTCGCCGACGCCAACGCCACGCTCGACGAGCTGCTGGCCCGCCTGTCGTCGGGAGGGACGAGCGATGCCTGACTTCGACGCCATCGTGGTGGGCGCCGGTCCGGCGGGATCGGCCGCCGCGATCGAGCTCGCCCGCGCCGGCCGGTCCGTGTGCCTGATCGAGCGGGGACCGTTCCCGGGCTCGAAGAACATGTACGGCGGGGTGGTCTACGGGCGGATCCTGGACGAGATCATCCCCGAGTGGTGGACCGAGGCGCCGATCCAGCGCTGGGTCACCCGCCGGGCGACGATGATCGTCACCGGGCACCAGGCGCTGACCGTCGACTACCGCACCGAGGCGTGGGGCGAGCCGCCGTACAACGGCGCGACCGCGTACCGCCCCGACTTCGACGCCTGGCTCGCCGGGCACGCCGCCGATGCGGGGGCCACGCTCGTGACGTCCACGACCGTGACCGGCCTGCTGACCGAGGGCGGCCGGGTGGTCGGCGTGCGCACCGACCGGCCCGATGGCGACCTGACCGCGCACGTGGTCGTGGCCTGCGACGGCGTGAACTCGTTCGTCGCCAAGGAGGCCGGGCTCTACGGACCGGTGGACGCCGCCAACTACACGGTCGGGGTCAAGGAGACGATCGCCCTGCCGCGCGAGGTGATCGACGAGCGCTTCGGCGTCCGGGGCGACCACGGGGTGGACTACGAGATCATCGGCTGCACCGGCGACGTGCCGGGCGGCGGGTTCATCTACACCAACGCCGAGACCGTCGCGGTCGGGCTCGTCCTCTCGCTCCCGGCGCTGGCCGCCGGCGGCACCCGGCCCGAGGAGCTGCTGCGACGCATGAAGGCGCACCCCGCGATCGCGCCGCTCATCGAGGGCGGCGAGGTCAAGGAGTACTCCGCGCACGTCATCCCCGAGGCGGGCTTCGACATGATGCCCACGATGATCGGCGACGGGATCCTGGTGGCCGGCGACGCCGCGGCCATGTGCCTGGCCGCCGGGATCTGGCTGGAGGGCGTGAACTTCGCCATTGGCTCGGGCTCGGCCGCCGGCAAGGCGGCGGCGCGCGCGATCAAGCGGGGTGACACCTCCGCCGCCGGGCTCGACAGCTACCGGACCCGCATCGAGGCCACGTTCGTCATGAAGGACCACCGCAAGCTGCGCGACGCGCCGCACCTGGTGATGTCCGAGCTGGCCCAGCAGCGCCTGCCCGCGATCGCGTGCGGCGTGGCCGAGCGCATGTTCCACGTGGACAACCCGCAGCCCAAGCCCGGCCTGCGCCGGATCCTGCGGACCGAGATGAAGGCCAACGGCGTCCGCCTGCGCGACGCCCTCTCACAGGGGCTGCGCGCCCTGAAGACGTTCGGGTGACCCCATGAGCAACACGTATCCCGAGATCAGCTTCGAGCACCGCATGTCGACGGTGGAGTTCCGCATCGACGAGGACCGGGCCCACATCACCGTCGACGACACCAAGTGCCGGGACTGCTCCGTGCGCGGCTGCATCACCGCGTGCCCGGCCGACCTGTTCGTGCCCACGGCCGACGGCGGGATCCTCTTCAACTACGAGCAGTGCTTCGAGTGCGGGACCTGCTACCTGGTCTGCAACGAAGAGGGCGCGATCACCTGGACCTACCCCGAGGGCGGCCACGGCGTCGTCTTCCACTCGTCCTGATGCTGATCGCCGCGTGCACCAAGTGGGTCGACCTGCGTCCCGAGGTCGACCGGCTCCACGGCACGGTCCAGCCGTCGGACAAGGGCGGCGGCTTCTCGGCCGCCGACCTCTCGGCGGTCGAGGTGGCGCTGCGGGTGGCCGACGCGTGGGACGGCGAGGTCGTGGTCGTGTGCGCCGGGCCGCCGACCGCCGAGGACGGGCTGCGCGAGGTGCTCGCCGCCGGCGCCACCCGGGCGGTGCGCATCGATCTGGGT
>JAEXGP010000205.1 GCA_023450775.1 Actinomycetes bacterium
GGCCTGAACCGGGCCCGCGGGTCGGGGTGCCGGTCCGGCAGGGACGCCGGCCAGCCGGGGACCTCAGAACAGTGGGATCGACGGCGCCGACGGATGGGACGGGTCCCGCGCCGGATCGTCCTTCGGCAACGTGCCGTCGAACCACGGGTCGAGCTTCCAGTCCGGCACCGGCGGGGCCGCGTCGCCCGACGGCACGAACGGCGACCGCTCGACGAGCTCGTAGCGGTGCACGTAGCGCCGGCAGTTGGGGAACACGGCGCGGACCCGGACCCGAACGACCAGCTGCGCGCCGGGCGGCGAGTCGTGCGGCGGGTCGCCGTCGACGGTCGCGGTGCCGCTCACCCGCAGGCGCGTCCCCCGCTCGAAGTCGATGAACAGCAGGCCGACGTGCGGGTTCACCAGCAGGTTGCCGACCGACAGGAACATGCCGTTGCCGTCGTACACGGGGAAGGTGAGCGTCCCGGGGTCGACCACCTGCACGAACCCCGGCTCGCCGCCCTTGTAGGAGCACTGCGGCACGCCGTCGGAGTCCGCGGTGGCCAGGAAGAACATGTCCCTCGACTCGATGAACGCCCGGTGCTCGTCGCCGATGACCGACGACGTCGCCTCGTCCAGGCGGTCGGCCAGCCGGCGGGTGTCGAAGCGGTCCTGCACCGCTCGCTGGGCCTCGTGGTACTCCTGGCCCATCGCCGTCACCCGGTCCGCAGGTTGCCGGTGATCCCGGTCCGGTAGAGCTCGTCGTAGTGGCTCCACTCCGGCTCGCCGCCGACGAGCCGCCGCAGCTCGTCGGCCCAGCGCGCCGTCTCCTCGCGCTGGTTGTTGCGCTCCGCCTCCTCGGCCGGGGTGAGCTCGCCGTCGACCTCGGCGAAGTCGGCCAGGATCAGGTACGTCCCCGGCTCGTCGCGGTCGGCGAGGAGCCGGGTGCCGATGTAGCCCATCACGTCGGTCGCCGCCTGCGCCCGGTCCCATCGGACGAGCAGCTCCTGCAGCGCCTCGGGGTCGCCGCAGCGCACCCTGATGCCTTGCGTGAACCTCATCGCAGCACCCCTTCCTCGTCGATCGATGCGGCGTACACCTGCTGGATGTGCGACATGCCCGCGAGCTCGAAGGCGCCGGCGGATCCGGCCGCGAGCGCGGCGTCGCCCTTGGGGTCGAAGCCGAGCTCGTCGCGGACCTCGGCGACGGACCGCCCGGACAGCTCGTGGTAGTCGACGTCGAGCAGGTCGGCGCCGAGGCGCTCGCAGATGCGCTGACCGCGGCCCAGCGCGTCGGCGATCCGCACGTGCACCGCCGGGTCGTCCAGCCGTCGCTCCTCGAGGTTCCCGGTGAAGAAGCCCGCGTCGGACACGTACCCGGTGCCGAAGAGACCGACCAGGGTGGCCAGCCAGGAGAAGCCCTTCGGGTCGGGGTCGGCCCGCCCGATCAGCGCGAACACCTCGAGCTCGCCGTTGAGGTTGGTGCCGTAGTCGGCGAGCACGTGCACGAAGTCGTGCTGCGCCAGGTACGCGGACGCCCCGCCGACCGAGCCGGGCAGGCCGAAGCCCCGGGACCGGTACATGTCCCACACCGACCGACCCAGGGTCCCGGGCGCGAGCTCGGCGAAGGACATCCAGCGCGCCGCGAGCCCTGCGTCCTCGACCCCGGCGGCGAGCTGGTCCTCCAGCCGCACGGTGGTCTTGAGCTGGTCCATCCGGGCGTTCTCCCAGTGCTCCGCGAAGCCGCTCCGGTGCAGGTCGAGCCACGCGAGGCCGAAGGCACCCTGCGCGTACCGGCGGGCGATGCGGACGTAGCGGTCCTCCACGCCGAGCGCGTCGGCGTAGGTACCGACCCGGCGCGCCACCGACGGAGGGATCGGCCGCAGGATCAGCTCGCCCAGGACCATGTCGTGCACGACGCGCTCGCGGAACGCCGGCGAGTGCTCCGCCAGCGCGGTGGCGAGCTCCTCGGGCCCCAACGGCGCCAGATCGCCCGGGTCGACGTCGACGCCGCGGGTGGCACCGAGGACCGCACCCAGCAGGCTCACCTGACTCGACGACAGGCCGCCGTCGGGAGCGACGGCGGTGACGACCGCCCGTGCGACGAACAGCGCGACGTCGGTCGAGGCCTCGCTCCTCGCCTCGGGACCGATCGGGTCGCGTTCGCCCACCAAAGACCTCCTCGAGAGGTTCGTCGCGGTGGAGCATAGGCCGCTCACCCTCCCCGTCGGCAGTGGGTGGGGACTGCCCGTAAGGTGAGCGGATGGAGGACGCCGACGATGTGCGCCGACGGGTCTTCATCCTCACCGCTCTGTCCGTCGTGGCGCTGCTCGCCGTGTCGGCGATCGTGCTGGTCGCCTCGTTGCGGACCCGGTCGGACGCCTCGGAGCAGGCCGACGCGCTGCGGGACCTGACGGCCGCCTCGTCCGAGCTCGACAGCGCGATCTCCACGCAGGACATCTCGGTCCGGCGCTACGCCTTCGAGAACGAGCCCGACTTCCTGGACGTCCACGCAGCGGCGCGGGACACCGCGGACGAGACGCTCGACCTCCTCGAGCGTGAGCTCGCCGAGGACGCGGGGAGCGCCGCCGACATCGACCAGGTGCGCCGGCGGCTCGAGGACTGGCGCCGCGACGTGGCCGATCCGGAGATCCAGGCCATCGCGGCCGGCGACTACCCGGCCGCGTTCGGCATCGAGTCCAAGGGCCTCGGCGCCGAACGCCTCGACCAGCTGCGCGACGCCCAACGCCGGCTCAACGAGCGGATCCAGTCCGTGCACCGCGAGCGGCTGGCGTCGATCTCGCGCTCCGCCGACCTACTGCTCGTCGTCGCCTGCGTCGTGGCGACGTTCGCGCTCGTGTACGGCGTGCTGGCGGCGCTCAACCAGCGGCGGTGGGGTCGGCAGCGGCGCGAGGCCGAGGCCGAGCGGCTGGCCCGACAGGTGGCCGAGGAGCGCGAGCGGCGTTGGATCGTCGAGCTCGCCACCCTCTCGGCCCAGGTGAACCGCGCCGACACCGTCGACCGGCTCGTCGACGTCGTCGCCGCGGGAGCACCCGGCGCCCTGGACGCCGACTTCGCCACGGTCGGCGTCGTCGACCGCTCCGGTCAGATCCGGATCGCGTGCGACCCGGCGTTCCGCCAGGAGATCTCGCCGCCGCAGGTGCTCCCGCTGGACGGCACGTATCCCATCGTCGCCGCGATCCGCGAGGGCACGACGATCGTCTTCGGGATCGAGCCGGACCAGCGCTCCTACGACGAGGTCCCGCAGTTCGGCGCGGTGGCTCGAGGGCTCGTCGCCACGACGGCGGCGGCTCCCCTCGTCGACGGCAACGGCTACGTCCTGGGCGGCATCGTCGTGCACTGGCGGGACGCCACGCGCGTCGACGCCACCGTCCGCAGCCGGTTCGACACGATCGCCTCGCTCGCCACCGAGGCGATCCGTCGCGGCCGCCTCTTCGAGTCCTCCACCGCGCTGGCCGAGGTCAGCGCCGAGCTGGCCGGTGCGCCGACCATCGACGACGTCGGCGGCATCATCGCCGAGCACGGGTGGCGGCTCACCGACGCGATGACCTCGAACATGGTCGTCGTCGATGCGAGCAGGCGCAGCCTCACGTTCTTCGATCCGTCGACGCGGGCCGAGCCGATCCAGATCCCCATCGACGCGAAGGGCCCGATCAACGACGCGGTCAACACGGGCGTGCGCACCACGATCCGGTCCCGCCAGGAGTTCCGGACGCGCTACCCCGAAACCGTCGACGCCCCACGGTGGACCGGTGTGGAGTCCGCGGTGGTGCTGCCGGTGCGCGTGCGGGGGCGCGTGGTCGCGGCCATCGGCGTGGGCTGGGCCCGGCCGATCATCTCGTCGGTGGACGAGGCGGCGCTCAGCACGCTGGCCGAGCTGGCCCGCGGCGCCATGGAGCGCGCGGTCCTCTACTCCACCTCCACCGGCATGTCCGAGCTGGCCGCCCGGCTCGCCGAGGCGACGACTGGTCACGACGTGGGCCTCGCGGTCGACGAGGCGGTGCCGGCTGTGCTGGGGGCGAGCCTCGCACGCCTTGCGGTGCGCAACCCCCACGGTCGCATCGACGTGGTGCGCCCGCCGTCGATGGGCGCGGAGTCGGAGCGGTTCCGGGACCTGCCGCCCGAGACCCGGATCCCCCTGGCCGACGTGCTGCGGACGGGCCACGAGCTCATCATCGGCGACCGCGACGAGTTCACACGCCGCTACCCCGAGCTCGTGGACGAGGTGGAGCGACTGGACATCGGCGCCCTCTGGGTGGTGCCGTTGCCCGGCGGCCGGCACCGCCCCGTCGGCGCGATCGCCGTGGCCTGGCCCGACCGGGCCGATCACGACCCGGCCACCCGGGCGCTGATCGCCACCATCGCCGACCTGTGCGGCGCCACGCTGGAGCGCACGCAGCGCTCCGAGCTGGAGCACGAGCTCGTGTCCGGGATGACCGAGCAGCTGGTCCGCACCCCGGCCGGGCTCGTCGGCGTGCAGTGCGCGGGCCGCTACCAACCCGCGCTCTCCAACCTGCAGATGGGCGGCGACTGGTACGAGTTCATCGCCCTCGACGACGACCGGACCGTGGCCGTCGTCGGGGACGTGGTCGGCCACGGGGTGGACGCCGCGATCGAGATGGCACGGTTCCGCACGACGATCGCCACGCTGGTGCGGACCGGCGTGCCGTTCGACGAGATCTTCCCTGCGCTCCATCCGCTCGTCACCGACGGCGATCAGAGCGAGTTCCGCGGCACGGCGATGTGCATCGAGTTCGACCCCGACCAGGACACGGTCCGGGTCACCTCCGCCGGGCACCCACCGGCGCTCCTCCGGACCGCGGATGGCGTCCGCGTGCTCGACGCGTCGCGCTACCCCCCGCTGGGCATGCCGCCCGACGAGCGCCAGAAGGCGACGAGCGTGCCGCTCGCTCCCGGCGACGTGGTCGTGTCCTACACCGACGGCCTGGTGGAGTCGCGCCAGGCCCCGATCGACGACGGCATCGACCGCGTGTGCGACACGCTGCGCCACCTGCAGGGCGACGCCGAGTCGATCGCCGACGCGCTGATCCGCCTGACGCCCGAGTCGGTCGCCACCGACGACGTCGCCGTCGTCGTGGTCCGCCGCACCTCCTGAGGGCCGGGGGACGCCCCGGCCCGCCCTCAGCGGCAGCGGTTCCGGCGCTTCAGCGGCAGCGGTTCCGGCGCCTCAGCGGCAGCGGTTCCGGAGGGTCCCGATGCCCTCGATCCAGGACTCCAGGACCTGCCCGGGCTCCAGGAACCGGGCCGGCTGTCGCGTGAAGCCCACGCCGGCGGGGGTGCCGGTGAAGATCACGTCGCCGGGCAGGAGCGGCAGCACCGCGGAGAGCTCGGCGACCAGTCGGGGGATGCCGAAGACCAGGTCGCTGGTCCGTGCCTGCTGCACGATCTCGCCGTCGACCGAGCACCCGAGCTCCAGGTCGTCGCGGTCGGGCACCTCGTCGGCGGTCACCACCCACGGACCCATCGGGCCGAATCCTCGGCGGCTCTTGCCGAGGGAGAACTGCGCGCCGGCGGCGAACTGCAACGTCCGGTCGCTGATGTCCTGGCCCACGGTCAGTCCGGCGACGTGACCCCAGGCGTCGGGCTCGGCGACGTGGTCCGCCGCCCTCCCGATGACGGCGACGAGCTCGACCTCCCAGTCGACGGTCCCGGCAGCCACGTCGATCTCGTCGAAGGGTCCCGACAGCGAAGCCGGGAACTTGGTGAACGTGGCCGGCACGTCGGGTACCGCCATGCCCGACTCCTCGGCGTGGCTCCGGTAGTTGAGCCCGATCGCGAACACCTGCCGGGGCCGCGGGACGGGGTTGCCGAGCCGGGACTCGTCGATCGGTTCGTCGCCCGGCCCCACCTCCGACGCCCAGTCGACGAGCTCGTCCCATCGCTCGTAGAGGGTCGACGGGTCGGGACCGAACCGGCCGCCGGACGCGGCGGCCACGTCCACGACGGTGTCGCCGACGACGAGCACGGCGCGGTCGTCGAGGTTCGCGATCTTCATGAGGGCTCCTGTCGCCGGGAACTGACTGACCGCCGCCAGCGTCGCACGACCGCGCTGCGGCGGCGACCGGACCGGCCGAGCACCCGCCGTGGCGCAGCGAGGGTCGGGTACCGTTCCGCGGGCACGGCCCGGTCCGCCGACACGGAGGCTCCACCACGATGACCGCGACCGCTCCGACGACCGACGCCGGTGGCCTGTTCCACCGACCGGACCGGTGGACCGACATGGAGTCCTGGCACGAGCAGGTCGCCGAGATCCGCCGGACGGCGCCGGTGCTGTGCGTCGAGGACGCCGGGATCTCGCCCTTCTGGGTCCTCACCCGCCACGAGGACGTGTTCGCCGTGTCGCGCGACGACGGGCACTGGAAGAACACCGCGCTGTCGGTGCTGGGTCCCGACGCGTCCAACGAGGAGATGCTCGCCAGCGGCTTCGTGCCGCGGTCCCTGGTCCACCTCGACGACCACGAGCACACCGAGCACCGCAAGGTCACCAACGACTGGTTCAAGCCGGCGGCGGTCAAGCACCGCCAGCCGCGCATCGACGAGATCGCGGACCACTTCATCGGCCGCATGCGTGAGATGGACGGCTCGTGCGACTTCGCGGTCGACATCGCCCAGCCGTACACGCTGCGGGTGATCATGGACATCTACGGCGTGCCGGAGTCCGACGAGCCCTTGATGATGGAGCTCACCCAGGGCGTGTTCGGGGCCAACGACCCCGAGTTCATGGGCGACGACACCGACCCCGGGCTGCGCGTCGCCCGGTCGGTGATGACGTTCATCCAGTACTTCAACGAGGTGACCGCGGATCGCCGGGCCTGCCCTGCGGACGACCTCGCCTCGGTCATCGCCAACGGCCAGGTGGACGGGTGCCCCATGGGGGACGCGGAGCGGCTCTGGTACTACATCATCGTCGCCACGGCCGGGCACGACACCACCTCGTTCGCGCTCGCCGGTGGGCTCCAGGCCCTGCTCGAGCACCCCGAGCAGTGGGAGGCCCTCCGCGGTCACGGCGCCGACGACGAGGTCATCAACCGCGCCGCCGACGAGATGATCCGGTGGACCACGCCGGTCCGCCACTTCCTCCGCCACACCGACACGGCCACCACCATCCAGGGCGTCGACATCCCGGCCGGTGGCCGGGTCCTGCTGTCGTACACGTCGGCCAACCGTGACGAAGCGGTGTTCGTCGACCCCATGCGCTTCGACGTCGGCCGCTCCGACGCCGATCGACTCCTCTCGTTCGGCGTGGGCGCGCACTTCTGCCTGGGCGCCCAGTTCGCCCGGCGCGAGGTGCGCTCGTTCCTGCGCCGCCTGGTGGACCAGGTGGACGTCATCGAGCCCGACGGGCCCGCGCAGTGGTCCCAGAGCCACTTCGTCTCCGGCGTCAAGCACCTGCCGATCCGGTACCGCTTCCGCTGATCGGCCGTCGTCGGTTCGGAGGGCCGGGCCGGCGCTCAGCGCGTCACGGGCTCGACCGTGTCGAGCGCCACGTCGGTGAGCCGAGACAGCTCGGACAGGTCGTCGGCCGGTCCGGCCATCCACAGGTCGATCGCGCTGAACAGCGCGGCGGCGACGGCGCGGCTCACGACCGTCATGCGGGCCAGGTCGTCGGCCTCCGGTGGCCGACGGCGGCGCGTCGCACGGTCGAGCAGGTGCGCCTCGATCTCGCGGGCGAGCTCGATCTCCACACGGTGCACGTGCGGCTCGATCCGTTCGAGGGACGACACGTCGGAGCGCAGGCGGGCGATCTCCTCGACCACGCCCGGATCGTCGGGGAAGGAGTCGACCGCGGCGCGCACGGAGTCGATCAGGCGCTCGTCCGCCGGTCGCACCGCGAGCGCCCGCCGGAACCAGTCCAGACGCGCCTCGTAGTCGACGAGCAGCACCTCGTACTTGTCGGCGAAGTAGCGGTAGAAGGTCCGCTCCGACACGCCGGCGTCGGCCGCGATGTCGGCGACCGACGTCGCGTCGAACCCGTCACGGACGAACCGTGCGAGCGCGGCGTCGCGCAGGGACGTGCGGGTCCGCTCGCTCCGCGAGGGGCCGGCCGGTCGTCGCACGGCGGGGAGCCTACGCGGCGCTCCGGCGGCCTCAGGCCGCGTCGAGGACGGCGTGCCCGGCGTTGTAGCCCGGGATGAACGTCACGCCCGGGCCGCCGTGGCACCCCGCGCCGCCCAGGTACAGCCCAGCGATCGGCAGCTCCAGATCGCGCCACCCCCGGGGCCCGGGGCGGAACGCCCCCATGAGGTCGGGGTGGAGCAGCGCGTGGGTGAAGTCGCCGCCGGCGCACCCGAACATGAGCTCGTAGCTGTACGCGGGATAGGCGATCTGACGTTCGATGCAGTCGGGGAAGTTCGGGGCGAAGGCAGTGATCCGTTGCACGATCCGGTCGGCCATCTCGTCGCGGAGGCGGACCCGCTCGGCGTGGTCGCCGCCGATCGGGGCGCAGAACGCGAACGCGCTCGCGGCGTGGCGGCCCTCGGGCGCCAGGTCGGGGTCCAGGATCGACGGGATGCCCAGCGAGACGGGCGGCGCCTCGGGGACCTCGCCGGCACGGCACGTCTCGAACGCCCGCTGCTGCGCCTCGGCGGTGCCGAAGAACGTGGTCGTGGCCCGGAGCGCGCCCTGGTTGAGGACCTCGTTCGCTCCGGTGAACTCGGGCAGGTCCCGGAGCGCGAAGTGCATCTGGAAGTACGCGGCGCGGTGGTCGATCGCGCCGACGCGTCCCACCAGCGCCGGAGGGAGCACGCTCGGGTCGAGCAGTCCGAGCAGCGTGGTCGTCGGGTCCAGGTTCGACACCACGACCGGCGCCGTGATCACCGTCCCGTCGTCGAGCTCCACCCCGCCGACCGCACCGTCGGCGACCACGATCCGGGCGACCCGGGTGTGCAGGCGCAGCTCGCCGCCCCGGGCCAGGAAGAGGTCGCGCACGTGGTCGGACATGGCACCGATCCCGCCGCGGACCTTGGACATGGCCGCGTCGTCGTCGGGCGTGGCGAGCGCCCAGGCCAGGCACGTGGCGCTGCCCGCGTCGTACGGCCCGCGGAACGTCGAGTTGACGGCGAGGAAGGCGAGCAGCCCGCGCAGCTGCGCGTGGGCGACGCGGTCCGGCAGGAACCGGTCGACCACGTCCATGACGCTGCCGAACAGCATCGTGCGGATGGCGTCGCGCTCACGCTCGTCGCACGCCGTCTCGAACATCTCGTCCACCGTCCTCGGCGGCCGGCGCACCTCGAAGCGACCGAGCGCCCTGGCCGGCGCCTCGGCCCAGGCCATGATCTCGCCCAGGCCGACCATCGCCTCCAGGCCGAACAGCTCGCCCAGGTGGCCGACGAGCCGGTCCGGGTCGGTGTGGAACAGCATCGGCGGCGCGCCGGCGTCGCTCACCGAACCGGAGCGCACCTCGGGCTCGAAGATGGGGCACTCGTCGAAGCCGAGCTCGGCGTAGATCTCCTTGGGCACGGGGAACTGCACCGACCCCGCGATCTCGAACCGGTAGCCGCGGATCAGGTCGGTGGTCGAGGCCATCCCGCCGCTGAAGTGGTTCTTCTCGACGCAGAGCACGCGCATGCCCGCTCCCGCCATCACCGCGGCGGCGGTGAGCCCGTTGTGCCCTGCGCCGATGACGATCGCGTCGTGGTCCGTCCGGGTCTCCGACATCCCGCGATGATGTCATATCTGACATTCGTATGGCGCAACTGACATCGCGCGACCACGCAGCGGTGTGTCCGTCGAGGCAGCCGGTGGCGCGCGTTTGCCCGACGTGGCCGACGAGGACCGCGTTACTGTGCACGTATCGAACACTTGCGTCACCTTTTTGGGGGTGGTGGCGAGCGATCGGGGGGAACAGGTGGTCCTTCGTCGGCGACGGGCACTCGCGGCGACCGTCACGCTGCTGGGCGTGCTGGCGGCCGCGTGCGGCAACGACTGGGGCACCACCTCCGCCGCGACCACCACGTCGATCGCACGCGAGGACCTGCAGCAGGGCGGCGAGGCGAACCGCGATCGGTTCGAGCCCCGACCGGACGTCCCGGGCGTGACCGACGACGAGATCCGCTACTCCGTGATCGGCACGAAGACCGGCAACCCCCTCGGCACCTGCATCCTCGACTGCTACGTGGCCGGCATCGAGGCGTACTTCGCGTATCGCAACAGCCAGGGCGGGATCTACGGGCGCGACCTGGTCGTCGGCGACGTGATCGACGACGAGCTCGGCATGAACCAGCAGCGCACGCTCGACGTGATCTCCAGGAACGACTCCTTCGGGGTGTTCGAAGCCACCCTCCTGCCGAGCGGCTGGGGCGACCTCGACGCGGCGGGCATCCCCACGTACACGTGGGGCATCCACGCGGCGGACTCGGCCAACCGACCGCACAACTTCCCGAGCGCGGTCGTGCGCTGCGCCGACTGCGCCCGTCCGGGCGTGCCGTACGCGGCCGGCCGGGTGGGCGCGACGAAAGCTGCGAGCATCGGCTACGGCATCAGCGAGAACTCGCGGGTCTGTGCCCAGACGACAGGCCGGGCGTTCGAACGGTTCGAGCCGCAGACCGGCGTGGAGCTCGTCTACCTGAACGACGACCTGGACTACGGGCTGTCGAACGGGATCGGCCCGCAGGTGAGCGCCATGAAGGCGGCGGGCGTGGACGTCATCGCGACGTGCATCGACCTGAACGGCATGAAGACGCTCGCCGCCGAGCTGCGCCGTCAGGGCATGGACGACGTCATCCTCTTCCACCCGAACAGCTACGACCGGAACTTCATCGCGGAGTCGGGTGGGCTCTTCGAGGGCGACCTGGTCCAGGTGCTCTTCCGCCCGTTCCAGTCCGACGCGGAAGGGACGGCCCTCACCGAGTTCGAGAAGTGGATGGCCGCGCAGGGCAGCGAACCCACCGAGCTGGCGATGGTCGGGTGGTTGAACGCGTCGCTCGCCTTCGACGGGCTGCTGGCCGCCGGCCCCGAGTTCGACCGTGAGCGCGTGACTGCGGCGACGAACGCGCTCGAGGGCTGGACCGCCGGCGGTCTGGTCAGCCCGATCGACTGGGCCCAGGCCCACACCCCCTACACCGAGGCCGACCCGCTCCCGGACGTGCCGCCGTGCATCGCGCTCGTCCGGGTCAGGAACAACGCCTTCGTGCCCTTCGGCTCACCCGACCGACCGTGGCTGTGCTGGACCGGCGCCGACACCGACGACCCCGTCCCGACGGACTTCGAGTGAGGGCATCGCGATGATCACCGACCTGGCCAGGGGTGTGCTGCAGGGTCTGCCGCCCGGATCCGTCTACGGCCTCATCGCCATCGGCTTCGTGCTGGCGTACAAGACGTCGGGGGTGTTCAACCTGGCCTTCGGCGCCCAGGCCTACGTGTCGGCCGCGCTGTTCTTCCAGGCCCGCAACGAGTGGGGCTGGTCGAGCCTCCCCGCCTTCGTGCTCGCGGTCCTGGTCGTGGCGCCGGCGATCGGCCTGGTGCTCGAGCACTTCGTGTTCCGGCGGCTGCCCCCGGGCTCGACGCTGGCCAAGCTCGTGATCGCGATCGGTCTGTCGGTGGCGATCCCCGCGCTGTTCGAGCTGGTGGTCGGCTTCGAGCCGGTGGCCGGGCGGACGCCCGAGAGCCTGATCGGCGGCGGCGCGTCGGTGTTCTACGACCCGTTCGGCGTCTACCCCTTCAGCCGGGACGAGCTGACCGCCATGGCGTTCGCCGTCCTGAGCGCTGCCGGCCTGGCCGCCCTGTTCCGCTACAGCGCCATCGGCTTGGAGATGCGCGCCGTGGTCGAGAGCCCACGCATGACCGAGCTCAACGGCATCCGGTCCTCCCGCGTGTCGGCGTTCAGCTGGGCGCTGTCGAGCACCTTCGCCGGACTCGCGGGGGTGCTGATCGCCCCCAGGTTCAACACGCTCGCCGCCCCCGACTTCTTCAGCCTGGTCGTGGTGGCCGTGGCCGCCGCGGCGATCGGCCGCCTCGTCAGCCTGCGGTGGGCGCTCATCGGCGGGCTGGCGCTGGGCGTCCTGATCTCGCTGATCAACACCTTCCTGCCCGACATCTCCGACGGCACCCCGTGGCTCGAGTCGATCCACGAGAACCTGACGCCGGCGGTGCCGTTCATCGTGCTGTTCGCACTGGTGACGTTGTGGCCGGCCCTGCGCACCGGCGGGGACCACCGCGACCCCCTGTCGGGTGTGGATCCGCCGCCCGAGGAGCCGGCGGCGATGAGCCGCAGCCCGCTCCTGACACGGGTCACCTACGCGTTCGGCGTGTCGTTCTTCCTCGTGGTCGGCCTGGCGGTCTTCACCCAGGCCGACACGTCCTGGCTGTTCCTCGTCACCCAGGCCGTGATCATGGCCACGATCTTCCTGTCGATCACCGTGCTCACCGGCTACGCCGGATTGGTGTCGCTCGGTCAGGGCGCGTTCGCCGCGATCGGGGGCTTCGTGGTGTTCCAGCTGGCGGACCGCTTCGACCTCCCGGTCATGGTCGCCGCGCTGGCCGGGGCGCTGATCGCCGCGCTGATGAGCGGCCTCCTCGCCCTCCCGCTCGTGCGGCTGGGCGCTGTCTGGGTCGCGATCGCCACGCTGGCGTTCGCCGCGTTCTTCGACGCCGTGGTCGTGCGGCTGCCGTTCATGGGCGGCGGCGACACGTCGCTCATGGAGGGCACGAGGGTCCCGCGCCCCACGCTCGGCCCGTGGACCCTCTCCGACGACCGCACGTTCCTGGTCCTCGCCCTGGTCGTGTTCGCGACCTGCGCGTACGCCGTCACGCAGCTGCGGGGCGGCACGATCGGGCGGACGCTCCAGTCGTTGCGCGGCAGCGAGGTGGCCTCGATCTCGATCGGCATCTCGCCCACGCGGGCGAGGGTGATCGCCTTCGCGCTGTCCGGCTTCCTGGCCGGGCTGGGCGGGGCGATGCTCTCGATCCAGCAGCGCAACGTGAACTACGCCGCCAACTTCTCGCCGTTCGCGGCGCTCTTCTGGATCGTCCTCGTGGTGTCACTCGGCTCGCGGACGGTCGAGGGCGCCGGCTTCGCCGGTGCCGGCTTCTCGCTCATGGACCGCATCCTGTTCAGCGGCGTCCTGGTCGGGTGGGTGCTGCGGAGCCAGGAGCTCGTCCCCGACGTCTTCCCGATCTCGCCCAAGTGGCGCTACGTCCTGTTCGGACTGACGACGCTGACCTTCGCCCGGCACCCCGAGGGCCTCATCGAGCAC
>JAEXGP010000287.1 GCA_023450775.1 Actinomycetes bacterium
CGCAAAGCAGCGCCGTTCCACGTCTCGCCGGACGAGCCCGGGTTCGCCGCAGCGGTGGAGGAGCTCCAGGCGGCGGGGATCAACGGCGTCCGCCTCGGCGTCTGGATGGCCGCGCTCATGCCCGAGCCCGGCGCGCTCGACACCGCCTACCTCGACGAGCTCGAGCGGACGGTCGACGCGCTGAGCGGAGCGAACATGTGGGTGCTGCTCGACTTCCACCAGGACGTCTTCACGGGCTTCCCGTCGTGGGCGACCACCCCCACCGCGGCGGCCCTGCCGTCCACCGTCGACGGGGCGGAGTCGTTCTGGTTCCTGTCGTACTTCTCACCGCGGTCGACCCAGCAGTGGGAGGACCTGTACGGCGGTGTCGAGATCGCCGGCGGTCGCAGCGCGGTCGACCTGATCGGCGACGGCGTCGCAGCGGTCGCCGAGCGGTTCTCGTCGGCACCGAACGTCGTCGGCATCGACCTGCTCAACGAGCCGTGGCCCGGCGACGCGTTCCTCCGCTGCCTCGCCGATTCGTGCGCCGACCGCTACGAGCAGTTGATGGACCTCTACCAGTCCCACACGGCGCGGGTCCGGGCGGTCGCTCCGCACATGGCGGTCTGGGTGGAGCCGTTCAACTGGGGTCCGCAGTTCCAGGGGGTGGACGACCCCGGCGTCGATGACGTCGGCATCTCCTTCCACTCCTACTGCCTCCACACCGACGGCGGTGAGCCCGTGCAGCCGTCGCCGGTCGAGCACACGTTGTGCTCCGGCGTCTACGAGAGCGGCGTCAACGACGCCCGGCAGGTGGCCGGTCGGTGGGGAGCGCCGGCGATGCTCACGGAGTTCGGCGCCTCGGCCAGCCCGCTCAACACCACCCGCCTGACCCAGCTGGCCGACGAGCACGCCATGTCGTGGTTCTACTGGGACGACAACTACTACCGAGCGGCGAGCGACATCGTGCGCACCGACCTGACCCGCGTCTACCCCCAGGCGACCGCCGGCACGGTCGAGCACCAGCGGTTCGATCCGGCGACCGGCGGCTTCACGATGACCTTCCGTCCCGACCTGGCCGTCACCGCGCCGACCGTGCTCGTCGTCCCCGCCGCGATGTACCCCGACGGGTACGAGGTCACCGTCAGGGGAGGCTCGGTCACCTCGGCGGCCGATGCCGGACAGCTGACCATCGCCGCTGACGCCGGCGCCACGCTGGTCACGGTGACGGTCAGCCGGCGCTGAGCCATCGCGCGCCGGACGGCTGGGACGCTCCGGGCCCCAGCCGTCCGAGATCTTCAGCGGGCCTCGATCTTCAGCTGGCCTCGATGGTGAAAGGAGCCGTGACGACGCGACCGTCGTCGAGTCGGAACTGCGCCCAGATGCGGTACAGGCCCGGATCACCGAGCTCGGCGTGCACCGGCAGGTCGGGACCGAACTGCTGACCGGGCAGGGCGAACACGGGGTTCCCGTCCTCGTCCTCCACGTCCGCGTGCCGGTGGGCGAACGTCGACCCATCGGCGGGCATGACGACGACGTGGCCGGCGGCAGCGAGGTAGGGACGCAGCGTCCGGATCGGCTCGCCCGTCGAGGCGTCGGCGACGTGGAACGTGAAGCTGTCCTCGTGGTTGGCATGGGCGTCACCGGTCAGCGTGACCCGCACGCCGTCGACGACCTGGGTCAGGGGCGTCGGCGACAGCGCCGCGGGCGCCGGCGCCTCGCCGTCGACGATCAGCTCCTGACGATCGAGCACGTCGGCCATCTGGCCCTGCCGTCGGAACTCCGAGGCGAGGAGGTAGCGACCGGGGGTCGGGAAGGTCACGTCCACCTCCATCTCGCCGGGACGGTCGGTCGGCGTCGGGTGGACGTGGGTGAAGGTGGCGAGGTCGTCGCGGGTGGCGATGAAGTGCATCCACGCCTCGTGCGTGCGACCGATGTCGGTGAGGGGCTCCCCGGTGACGGAGTCGGTGGCGCGGATCAGCAACGTCGTCGGAACGCCGGGCCGGATCCGTGCCGTCGGGGTGATGGCGATCTCGATGCCCGCGTGGTGGGCAGGGGTCGCCTCCACGTCGGTGGTCATCATCACCGACATCGACGGGCGCATCGGCATCCCGGTGTCCTGCACCCATTCGAGGACGCCGTTCATGCCGCGCTCGGCCCACGCGGTCCGGCTGAGTCCGGTCAGCGCGGCGCCGACCCCGATGGCGAGCGTGGCGACGACGGCGAGGAACGCCCACTCGGAAACCCGGGTGCGCAGCGGCGGATGGATGATCTCGACGACCGTGGAGGGCCGCGACCAGCGACGGAGCCGCAGTGCGTTGGCGACCACGCTGACCGAGCTCATCGCCATCGCCGCCGAGGCGAGGATCGGGTTCAGCAGGATCCCGGTCGCCGGGTACAGCACGCCGGCTGCGACCGGGATCAGCAGGACGTTGTAGGCCATGGCCCAGAACAGGCCCTGCTTGATCGTCCGGACGGTCCGGCGCGACAGGGCGATCGCGGTGACGACGCCGCGGAGGTCCCCGCCGACCAGCGTCATGTCAGACGCCGCGATGGCCACGTCGGTGCCGGTGCCGATCGCCAGGCCCAGGTCGGACCTGGCCAGCGCCGGCGCGTCGTTGATGCCATCGCCGACCATCGCGACGACGTGGCCCTCCGCCTGCAGCCGGCGGATCGTCGCCTCCTTGTCCTCGGGCAGGACGTCGGCGACGACGTGCTCGATGCCGACCTGCTCGGCGACCGCCGATGCGGTGGTCGCGCCGTCACCGGTGAGCATCCAGACCTCGAGACCGAGCGCTCGGATCTGGGCCACGGCTTCGGCGCTCGTCTCCTTGACCTGGTCGGCGACGCAGATCATCCCGGCGAGCGTGCCGTCGATCGCCACCAGCACCGGCGTCTCGGCCCGGCGGGCCGACGCCGCCGCCGCCTCGTCGAGCGCCGTGTGGTCGACGCCGTGGGCGTCGAGGAGGCGACCGTTGCCGACCAGCACCGTCCGACCGTCGACGACCGCAGTGATGCCGTGGCCGGGCACGGCATCGAACGAGTCGAGGTGCCGCGGGCTGGTGTCGCCCCGATGGCCTGCGATGGCGGCGGCGATCGGGTGCTCGGAGCCGGTCTCGGCCGCGGCGGCGAACGACACGACCTCGTCCGCGGTCCGGTCGCCGACGGCGATCGTGTGCACCACGGTCGGCTCACCCCGGGTGATCGTGCCGGTCTTGTCCAGCACGACGGCGGTGACCCGACGGGCTTGCTCGAGCGCCTCGCCACCGCTGATGAGGACGCCCAGCTCGGCAGCCTTGCCGGTGCCCACCATGATCGCCGTGGGGGTCGCCAGCCCGAGGGCGCAGGGGCAGGCGACGATGAGTACGGCCATGGCGGTGCCGAGGGCCAGCGTGGTGCCGTCCGTCGAGTCACCGAACACGGTCCAGGCGACGAACGTGACGATCGCGATGAGGATCACCGCAGGAACGAAGACGCCCGAGACGACGTCTGCGAGCCGCTGGATCGGCGCCTTCGACCCCTGTGCGTCCTCGACCAACCGCACGATCTGGGCGAGCGTCGTGTCGGCGCCGACGGCGGTGACCTCGACGACGACGGACCCGGTCGTGTTCACGGTGGCACCGATCACCGCATCGCCGGAGGACTTGGCCACTGCGACCGCTTCGCCGGTGATCATCGACTCGTCGACGTTGGTGGCGCCGTCGATCACGATCCCGTCCACGGGGATCCGCTCGCCAGGCCGAACCCGGACGAGGTCGCCGACCGCCAGCTCGTCGACCGCGACGTCCCGCTCGACCCCGTCCCGCACGAGGCGGGCCGTGGTCGGCTGGAGGC
>JAEXGP010000315.1 GCA_023450775.1 Actinomycetes bacterium
CTGTCGGCCCGTGCCTGCGCCGGCGCGCTCCGGGTGGCGTCGTCCGCCCTCGCCAACGGCGAGCGGGTGGAGCGTCTGGTCGCCGGGCGCGCCAAGGGCCTGCCGTGCATCGTCGCCCGCACGGAGCGGCGCCTGCTCGTCGTGGCCGAGCGGCCGGGGCAGCCGCCCCTCGTGGAGTCGCTGCACCCGCTGCAGACGATGGTCGGCGTGGAGCCGGCCGATGATGGCACGGCCGTGCTCGTGGTCTCCGACGGTCGGCGGGTCATGCGCCTGCAGGGCGTCCGGGACCTCACCGAGGCCGAGCTGCTGGCCCGGTCGCACCGAGCCGATCCCACCTACTTCTGACCGCCCTCACCGCTTTGTTCCCGTTCCGGCACCCAGATGGGTGCCGGAACGGGAACGAAGCGTGCGTCGCGGGCTGGACTCAGGTGCGGACGTCGGCCACCAGGCGGCGAGCGTTGCCGCCGAGCACGGCGGCGGCTGCGGGCCCGGCCAACCCGAACGAGTCGACGTGACTCCGGCATGACGACGCGGTCAGCTCGGTGTTCGGCGCGTCGGTGCCGAACAGCAACCGGTCGGCGAACCGGGCCGCGTCGTCCGGCGAGATCTGCACGAGCCGGTTCACGACCGGGGTCAGGTCCGCGTGCACGTGGGGATGGGCGTCCAGGATGCGCAGCGCCCGCTCCTCCTGGTCGTGGCCGCAGTGGGCGATGATCACCCGGGCCTCGGGGTGGCGGCGGGCCAGCTCGTCGAGCGGTGCCAGGTCCTCCTCGTCGGACACGCCGCTGACCGCCCGCCCGGCGTGGACGACGACCGGGAGCCGGATCTCCTCCACGTAGTCCCACACCGGGGCCAGGCCCGGGTCCAGGGGACCGAAGTCGCCGACCGAGCAGTGCAGCTTGAGCACCCGTGCCCCGCCGTCCTCGACCGCTCGCCGCACGACGGCGACCGGGTCCTCGTCCAGCGGGTGGACGGTCGCCCCGGCCACCACGTCGACGGCCAGGTCCTCGGCCGCCGTGGCGACCGCCGCGTCGTTGAGCCCGCCGGCCACCCCGGGCTTGTGCGAGTACGGCAGCGTCCAGATCTGCGACACGCCTTCGGCGGAGAGCTGCTCGCAGACCGCGGCGTGCTCGGCCTGGTAGGCCAGGTCGTAGCCGCCGATGTCGGTGAAGAGCGACCGCACCTTGGCGCCCAGGCGCCCGGGCAGCAGGTGCACGTGGCTGTCGACGATGGCGCCGTGGGCGGTCATGCCGCCGATCCTGCCAGTCCTCCGGTTTCGTTCCACCTTTTCGACGCTGCAGCGTCGAAAAGGTGGAACAGAACGCCGGCGGGGCGTCAGCCGGCGACGGCCACGGTGGCCGAGGGGTCGCCGTCGGCGACCGTGACCTCGAGCGACGTGGCCAGCACCTGCTCGGCGACCCAGTCGCGATGCGTCGCCACCGCGTCGGCGGCGTCCTGGGGGAGGTTGAGCGTGGCGGCGATGCGGTCGGTGACCTGCAGGTCGGCGTCCTTGCGGGCCTGCTGCACCATGCGGACCACGTCGCGGGCCAGTCCTTCGGCGGCGAGCTCGGGCGTCACCTCGACGTCGAGCTCCACCACCGCGCCGTTGTCCCGGAGGGGCGCGGCGGCCGCACCCTCGCGCGCCTCGAGCGCCAGCTCGAACTCGTCGGGCTGCAGCGTCTGACCGGCCACCGTCACCGTGCCGTCGTCCGACGCGGTCCACTCGCCGGCCTTGGCGGCCTTGATGACCTCTTGGACCGACTTGCCCAGCCGGGGACCGAGCACGCGGGCGTTGGGTCGGAGCTGGAAGGTGCCGACGGCGTCCAGGTCGTCGGTCAGCACCACCTGCTTGACGTTCACCTCGTCGCGCACCAGCGCGGTCAGCGGCTCCAAGGCCGCGACGTCGCGGCCCGCGATCGTCAGGCTGGCCAGCGGGAGCCGGGCCCGCAGGCGGTGGTCCTCGCGCAGGCCGAGCGCCACCGAGCAGACCTCACGGACGCGATCCATGGCGGCGACCAGGTCGGGATCGGCGGGGAGCGCGTCCGCGTCGGGCCAGTCCTCCAGGTGGACGGACCCGGTGCCGTCCCCGTCGCCCACCAGACCGAGGTGGATCTCCTCGCTGAGCGCCGGCAGCAGTGGCGCCGTCACCCGCACGAGCGTGGTGAGCACGGTGTAGAGGGTGTCGCGGGCGTCGGCCCGGTCCTGTGCGGTCACGTCCGCGCCGGAACCCCAGAAGCGCTCGCGGGAGCGGCGGATGTACCAGTTGTTGAGCGCGTCGAGGAAGGCGACGACGTCAGCGCACGTGCCGGCGATGTCGAACGCGTCCATGCGCGCCTGGGTCGACGCGACGAGCTCGCGGGTCTTGGCCAGCACGTACCGGTCGAGGAGGTGGGTCGAGTCGGTGCGGACGGTGCCGCGCTCGCCATCCGCGTTCGCGTACAGCGTGAAGAACGAGTAGGCGTTCCACACCGGGTTGATGACGAGCCGGACGACCTCGCTGATGTCGCTCGCGTCGGTGGCGATGCGCAGGTCGCCGCCGCGGAGGATCGGCGACGCCATCAGGTACCAGCGCAGCGCGTCGGAGCCGAGGGTGCTCATCACCTCCTCGGGGTCGGGGTAGTTGCGCAGCTTCTTGGAGAGCTTGCGGCCCTCGTGGTCCAGCACCACGCCGTGGCAGATGACGTTGGAGAACGCCGGCCGGTCGAACAGCGCCACTCCCAGCACGTGCAGCGTGTAGAACCAGCCGCGCGTCTGGGCGATGTACTCGACGATGAAGTCGGCGGGGGAGTGCTCGTCGAACCACTCCTTGTTCTCGAACGGGTAGTGCACCTGCGCGAACGGCATGGAGCCCGACTCGAACCAGCAGTCGAACACCTCGGGCACGCGCCGCATCATCGACTTCCCCGTCGGGTCGTCGGGGTTGGGGCGGACGAGCTCGTCGACGGTCGGCCGGTGCAGGTCGGTCAGCCGCACGCCGAAGTCGCGCTCGATCTCGTCGAGGCTGCCGTACACGTCGGTGCGCGGGTAGTTCGGGTCGTCGGAGCGCCAGACCGGGATCGGCGAGCCCCAGAAGCGGTTGCGGCTGATCGACCAGTCGCGCGCGCCCTCGAGCCACTTGCCGAACTGGCCGTCGCGGACGTGGCTGGGGATCCAGTTGATGTCCTGGTTGAGCTCGACCAGGCGGTCGCGGAACGCGGTGACCTCGACGTACCAGGACGACACGGCCTTGTAGATGATCGGCGTGTCGGTCCGCCAGCAGTGCGGGTAGTTGTGGTCGTACGTGTCGTGGCGGACGACCACGTCCCGGGCCTTGAGGTCCGCGATCACGTTCGGGTTGGCGTCGAAGACGTTCTGGCCCTCGTAGTCGGGGACCTCGGCGGTGAAGCGTCCGCTGTCGTCGACCGGGCACACGAGCACGATGCCGTTGGCCTCGCTGACGCGCTGGTCGTCCTCGCCGAAGCCCGGCGCCATGTGGACCACGCCGGTGCCGTCGTCGTCGGTGACGAAGTCGTCGGTCAGCACGACGAAGCTGTTGTCGCGCCCGGCGAAGTACGGGAACATCGGCTCGTAGCGGAGCCCGCGCAGGTCCGCGCCGGTCAGCGTGCCGACGACCGTGTGGCCCTCGCCGAGCTCGCGCTCGTAGCGCGCCAGCGCGCCGCTGCCGAGCACGACCCGTCGACCGGCCCGGGGCCCGTCCGCGACGTCGACCACCGAGTACTCGATGGCCGGACCGGTGGCGAGCGCCAGGTTCGACGGCAGGGTCCAGGGCGTGGTCGTCCACGCCCAGACCTCGGCGGGGCCGTCGCCGAGCAGCTCGGCCGCCCGGCCGGTGCGGCCCTCGGCCAGCAGCTGGAACGACACCGTCAGCGCCGGGTCCTGGCGCGGGCGGGTTGCGTCGTCCAGGCGGATCTCGAAGTTGGACAGCGGTGTCTCGGCGCCCCACGAGTAGGGCATGACCCGGTAGGCCTCGTAGACGAGCCCCTTGTCCCACAGCTGCTGGAACGCCCAGAGCACGGACTCCATGTAGGGGAGGTCCATGGTCTTGTAGTCGTCGGCGAAGTCGACCCAGCGGGCCTGGCGCGTGACGTAGCGCTCCCACTCGTCGGTGTAGCGCAGGACCGACGTGCGGCAGAGGTCGTTGAACTTGTCGATGCCGAACGCGGTGATGGCGGCACGGCCCGCGATCCCGGACTCCTGCTCGACCATCATCTCCGCCGGCAGGCCGTGGCAGTCCCAGCCGAAGCGCCGCTCCACGCGCTTGCCGCGCATGGTCTGGTAGCGGGGGATGACGTCCTTGACGTAGCCGGTCAGCAGGTGGCCGTAGTGGGGGAGGCCGTTGGCGAACGGGGGGCCGTCGTAGAAGACGAACTCGTCGTCGGCCGGACGCTGCTCGACGGAGCGCTCGAACGTCTTCTGGTCCGCCCATCGGTCGAGCAGTCGCTGCTCGATGACGGGCAGGTCCGGGCGCGACGGAACGGTCGGGTACGGCTGCCCGGTCGGTCGGTCGGCGCCGTCGCCGTCAGCGGGGGAGGGGGCGGGATCCATGGAGGATCCAGCGTAGCGGCGGCGCCCAGCCGCCCCTGAGGGGGTATCGGCTGCGCTCGCTCGACCCCTCGTCAGGACGGGTGCCGCCGGCGACGGGCTCAGGCGTCGGCCTCGTCGAGCTCGATGTCCCACCGGTCGAGGCAGTCGCTGCAGCGGTACGACACGATGTCGCCGGGCCGGAACCCGACGCGGCCGTCCTCGCCCTCGTACGGCGTCGTCAGCAGATGGCAGGTGCCGCCGCAGTCGACGCACACGATGGTCTCGGGTGCGGTGATCGGGCCGTGGCCCCCGTCGTCGTCCACGCGCCCACCCTTCCACACCGTCCCGGCCGGTCCCACCCGCGGTCCCGGAACGGCGATCGGCTCACGCGTCGCGCACGTAGCTCCAGGTCGCGTCCATGTAGAGCCGGTGCCGCGGGCCGTCGAGCGACGCGTCCGGCTCGTCGTGCTCGTAGGCCACGTCACCGTGGTAGAGGGCGATCCACTGCTCGCCGACGACCGCGATGCGGGTGGCGAAGTGCTCCACCTCCCGGTCGTGGGCGTCGGCCATGACGGCTGCGACCGTGTCGTGGCCGAGCAGCTGGAACAGCGTGATGTAGGTCGGTGGCGCCAGGGTGATCTCGCCGGCGTCACGCAGCGCGATGGCATCCGCGGGCCGGGCCCAGCGGTGGGCGCGGATCTCGCCGTCGTCGATCACGACCTCGGCGGCGGCGTCGGTGGCGGGGGCGACGAAGAACGCCGTCGTGAAACGCTTGTCCGCCCGCGGCGGCGGGGTCCAGTGCGACCAGCGCCGCAGGGCGTCACCGTCGATCTCGAGGCCCGACTCCTCGCGGGCCTCTCGCACCGCGGCGTTGCGGGCGGCCACCTCGATCGCGTCGGGGTCCTGTGCCGAGGGATCCGCGCCCTCCGGCCAGTCCTCGGGATCCAGGCGCCCGCCGGGGAAGACCCACATGCCGCCGGCGAAGCTCAGGCCCTGGTCCCGCTGGAGCATCAGGACCTCGACGCCGTCGTCGCCGTCGCGCAGCACGACGACCGTGGCGGCCGGCACGGCGAGGGGGTCCCACAGCGCAGAACCGGGCGATCCGGGTGCGATCGGGGCCTGCTCGGGGTCGTCCATCCGGCTCACCCTAGGCATCGCGGCAGCGCTGTGGCGTGCGTCATGACCACCGCGCGTGGTGGTGACGGTGACGCGGAGCGAGGTTGTCTGAAAGCGTTGACAGCGTTGTGATTACCTGGCTGTAATTACGACCCTGTTCCCACATCTTGGGGTCAGATCATCGCCCGGCCACAACATCTGGTGCTCCTCCCGGCCCTGCCATCGGAGTCCTGGATCGACCCGACAGCGCTGTCCCGGCCGGACGTGGAGCCAGTCCAGCGGCCCGGCGATCGGGTCAGCAGGCCAGCGACGGCCAGCACAGGCAACGACAGCACAGGAAGGGTCCGCCGGTTCCCCAGGCCGGCGGGGCGAGACGAGCGCAGGGTGCGCAGAAGGGGGACCGAGGTGGCACTCCAGCAGGACGTGGTTCCGGACGAGACCGAGGCAGGACGGCCCGTGCAGGTCGTCGGCGACGAGAGCGAGAGTCGCCCGAGCCCCGGCGTCGTCGACCTGACCGACTCGGCCACCGGGTCGCCCATGCAGGTCCGCAAGCGGGACGGGAGCCTGGAGGCGGTCGACCTCAACAAGATCGTCCGGGCGGTCGCCCGCTGCGCGGCCGGCCTGGAGAACGTCGACCCCATGCGGGTCGCCACCCGCACGATCTCGGGCCTGGTCGACGGGGCCTCCACCGAGGAGCTCGACGAGCTGTCCATCCGCACGGCGGCCGCGCTGATCGCCGAGGAGCCCAACTACTCCCGCCTCGCCGCCCGCCTGCTCGCCACCGTGATCGACAAGGAGGTCCAGAACCAGGACATCTACTCCTTCAGCCAGTCGGTCGCGGCGGGGCACTCGCAGGGGATCATCGGCGACGAGACCGCCGCCATGGTCGCCGCCAACGCCCGCAAGCTGAACGACGCGGTGCTGGCCGACCGCAACTGGCTCTACGAGTTCTTCGGTCTGCGCACGGTCTATGACCGCTACCTCCTGCGCCACCCCGAGACCCGGCGCGTGGTCGAGACCCCGCAGTACTTCCTGCTGCGCGTGGCGTGCGGCCTGTCCCGCACGCCCGAGGAGGCCATCGAGTTCTACGAGCTGATCTCGAGCCTGGAGTACCTGCCCAGCTCGCCGACGCTGTTCAACTCGGGCACCACGCACCCGCAGATGTCGAGCTGCTACCTGCTCGACTCGCCCGAGGACAACCTCGACGCGATCTACGACCGCTACCGGGACGTCGCCCGCCTGTCCAAGCACGCCGGCGGCATCGGCCTGTCCTACAGCCGCATCCGCTCCCGGGGCTCGCTGATCCGCGGCACCAACGGCCTGTCCAACGGCATCGTCCCGTGGCTGAAGACGCTCGACAGCTCGGTCGCCGCGGTCAACCAGGGCGGCCGGCGCAAGGGCGCCGCCTGCGTGTACCTGGAGACCTGGCACGCGGACATCGAGGAGTTCCTGGAGCTGCGCGACAACACCGGCGACACCGCCCGGCGCACCCACAACCTGAACCTGGCCAACTGGATCCCCGACCTCTTCATGGAGCGGGTGGAGCAGGACTGGCAGTGGTCGCTGTTCGACCCCAAGAAGGTCCCGCACCTCAACGACCTCTACGGCGACGACTTCCGCGACGCCTACATCAAGGCCGAGAACGAGGGCCTGTACGAGCGTCAGATCCCGGCCCGCCAGCTGTACCAGCGCATGATGCGCACGCTGGCCGAGACCGGCAACGGGTGGATGACGTTCAAGGACGCCTCCAACCTGAAGTGCAACCAGACCGGTTCCACCAAGGCCGACGGCACGCCCAACGTGGTGCACCTGTCGAACCTGTGCACCGAGATCCTCGAGGTCACCAACCAGTCCGAGACCGCGGTGTGCAACCTGGGCTCGGTGAACCTGGGCGCCATGGTGCGGCCCGACGCCTCGGGCGCCCCGGCCTTCGACTTCGACCGTCTCGCCGAGGTGGTCCGACTGGCCGTCCCGTTCCTCGACCGGGTCGTCGACATCAACTTCTACCCGACCGACGCGGCCGGGAACTCGAACGCCAAGTGGCGCCCGGTCGGCCTCGGTCTGATGGGCCTGCAGGACGTGTTCTTCAAGCTGCAGCTGCCGTTCGACAGCGACGCCGCCCGCGAGCTGTCCACCCGCATCTCCGAGGAGATCTACTTCAACGCGCTGACCGCCTCGGCCGACCTGGCCGAGCGCTTCGGGGCGCACGACGGCTTCGCCGAGACCCGGGCCGCCAAGGGCCAGCTGCAGTTCGACCTGTGGGGTGTCACCCCGTCGGACCCGGCCCGCTGGGATGCCCTCAAGGAGCGCATCGCCCGCACCGGTCTGCGCAACTCGCTGATGATCGCCATCGCCCCGACCGCGACGATCGCCTCGATCGCCGGCTGCTACGAGTGCATCGAGCCGCAGGTCTCCAACCTGTTCAAGCGCGAGACGCTCTCCGGCGAGTTCCTGCAGATCAACACCTACCTGGTGCGCGAGCTGCAGGCCCGTGGTCTCTGGACCGAGTCGATCATCTCGGCGATCAAGCGCGACGAGGGCTCCGTCCAGGGCATCGACGCCATCCCCGAGGACATCCGGGCCATCTACCGGACGGCCTGGGAGCTGCCCATGCGGGCGCTCATCGACATGGGCGCCGCCCGCGGCGCCTACATCGACCAGAGCCAGTCGCTGAACCTCTTCATGGAGTCGCCGACCATCGGGAAGCTCTCCTCGATGTACGTCCACGCGTGGAAGTCGGGCCTGAAGACCACGTACTACATGCGCTCCCGCCCGGCGACGCGCATCAACAAGACGACGACGTCGGCGAGCACGTCGACCACGCCCGACGGCCCTCCGACCGGTGGCGGCGAGCCCGCCCCGGCACCCAAGACGTACTCGGACGAGGAGGCGCTGGCCTGCTCGCTCGAGAACCCCGAAGCGTGTGAGGCCTGCCAGTGAGCACCGCTCGCTGAGCCCTCGACCGTCCGCCACCAGCCCACTCGTCCGACCTCACCGTCACCCTCGCCCCAGGAGCACCGCGCCCAATGGCACTCAACGAAGCCGTCTCGCTCGACCCCAACGCCCTCGCCGACACCACGTTCGCCCCGGTGGCCCCGCCGGCCATCGAGCCCGATCCGGCCGCCGGCGCCGGCAACCTGCTGGACCCCGGCTTCCACCTCACGCTGCGGCCCATGCGGTACCCGCAGTTCTACGAGATGTACCGGAACGCCATCCGCAACACCTGGACGGTGGAGGAGATCGACTTCTCCGACGACCTCGTCGACCTGCAGCGCAAGCTGCTGCCCGCGGAGCGGCACCTGATCAACCGGCTCGTGGCGTTCTTCGCCACGGGCGACTCGATCGTGGCGAACAACCTGGTGCTCAACCTGTACCAGCACATCAACACGCCCGAAGCCCGGATGTACCTGAGCCGCCAGCTCTACGAAGAGGCGCTCCACGTCCAGTTCTACCTGACGCTGCTCGACACCTACATCCCCGACCAGACCGAGCGCGCGCAGGCGTTCGCCGCCATCGAGAACATCCCGTCGATCCGCCGCAAGGGCGAGTTCTGCTTCAAGTGGATCGACTCGATCAACAGCCTGGACGAGCTCCGCACCCGTGAGGACCGCAAGCAGTTCCTGCTCAACCTCATCTGCTTCGCGGCCTGCATCGAGGGCCTGTTCTTCTTCGGCGCCTTCGCCTACGTCTACTTCCTCCGCTCCAAGGGCCTCCTCAACGGCCTGGCTGCCGGCACCAACTGGGTGTTCCGCGACGAGTCGTGCCACATGAACTTCGCCTTCGAGGTCATCGAGCAGGTGCGCCGCGAGGAGCCCGACCTGTTCGACGCGGACCTGGGCGCCCGGGTCGCCGAGATGATCGGCGAGGCGGTCGAGTGCGAGTTCGGCTTCGCCGAGGACCTGCTGAGCCAGGGCATCGCGGGCATGTCGCTCGTCGACATGCGCGAGTACCTGCAGTACGTCGCCGACCAGCGCCTCATGACCCTCGGCCTGCCGAAGGTCTACGGCTCCAAGAACCCGTTCGCCTTCATGGAGCTCCAGGACGTGCAGGAGCTCACGAACTTCTTCGAGCGGACGGTCTCGTCGTACCAGGTCGGCGTGGGCGGCGAGGTCTCCTTCGACGAGGACTTCTGACCGAGCGCCGCGGTCGCTGAACTCGGGACACGTCGCGCCGATGGTGGGCGCGAGACGTCCCGAGCCCAGGCGGTCCCGACACGTCGCTGAACTCGGGACACCTCGCGCCCGAGGTGGGCGCGAGACGTCCCGGGTCCAGGCGGTCCAGGCGGGTCAGGGCCAGGCGGCGAGGTCGACCGCGGCGCGGTGGGTCTCACGGAGGAACGTGAGCAGCACGTCGTCGGGGTCGCCCGCGGTCCGGACGTCGCGGTAGGGGAGCACGAACTCGCCCAGGTCCTCGTCGAATCGGCCGTGCGTGAGCTCGACGTCGCGGTACCCGTCCGGTTCCGGATACGCGTACGCGTAGAACGTGCCCTCGCTCCCGGTCTCGCCGACCGGTCCGCCGGGCCAGAAGCCGCAGCTCGACACCTCGTCGGAGTACGCCTCCTCCATCACGCGGTCCGGACAGTTGGGGATGCCGCCCGGGTGCAGCGGCGCCGGACGGCCGGAGAACCGGGTGACCGCCAGGTCGAACGCGCCCCAGAAGAAGTGGACGGGGCTGACCTTGCCGCGGAACTCCGAGCGGAACCGCTGCAGCACGCGGTCCGCCGCGAGCAGTTGCCGATGGAACGTGCGCACGGCGTCCGCGTCGTAGGACGCATGGACGGTGTCGGTGGCGAACGGGACCACCTCGGGCAGCTCGACCGGCACACCGAAGATGCGGACGTCGATGCCCAGGTCGCGCAGCCGGTCGAAGAGCTCGTCGTGGAAGTCGGCCGTGGTGCGGGGCCGCAGCTCGACCGAGGCGGTGCGTCCGTCGGAGCAGCGGATCGCGAGCCCGTGGCCGACGAGGTCGAACTCCATGTCGAACGTGCCGCCCGACGGGTTCGGTATGGCGGCGGTGCGGAGCCCCCGGGCCGAGACGTACAGCGTCACGTGCCACCAGTGGTTGATCGGCGCCGACAGCTCCATCCGGACCTTGCCGACGATCTGCGTCCAGAGCTGCAGCGTGTCCCGGGTGTCGGCCCAGTCGTCGACCCTCAGTGCCGGCCAGTCGTCCATGCACGACGGTCTACCGCGCCGCCCAGCCGCCCGGCCCCGTTCTGTCGTGCGGAACCGGAAGGATCCTTC
>JAEXGP010000404.1 GCA_023450775.1 Actinomycetes bacterium
GCAGCAACGCCGGCGGCAACGCCTCGAACGGCAACGGCTCCACGCCGACCGCCCCGCCGGCGGCGGGCGGCCACGGGCAGGGTGCGCTCAACGGCCAGGGCGAGGGCGCCGCGAACGGCGTGGGCACGGCCAACGCCCCGTCGGACCCGGGCAGCCGTTCCGGACGTCCCTAGCGCCGCCTCCCCGCCGAGGTCCGCGTCGCCGCGCTCCGGTGAGCTGTCCGCACTGAGGTCGCCACGGCAGTGCCGGGCGTCAGTGGACCAGGCGGACGATCGGCCGTGACGTCTGGTAGCCGAACTGCAGGTCCGCGATCCCCGAGGGGGTCTGGATCAGCGCCGGTTCGAACACCCAGGCGTCGATGGCGTCCAGCTTGGTGTTCCCGCCGTTCGGATACAGGCGGTACATGTAGATCGACCAGAACCGGACGAGCTGCATGGCCGTGCTGCCGCCGCTCCCGAAGTTCTTCACCACGGGGATCATGCCGAAGCGGGGATCGGTGACCATCCCGTTGTCGAACATCGGCCAGAACGTCGCGCTGTCGGTGGAGCTCGCCAGCTTGGTGTCGACCGTGGCGGCGTCGAGCCCGCAGGTGCCCGTGAGGTACGCCGTGGCCTGCTCGGTCGTGAACTCCGTGCCCGTACCGGTGGACGGGTCGATCGGCTTCGTCGGGTCGATGAAGAACTCGGTCTGCGCCACGTGGCCGAGCGAGTACGCCCCGCCGTAGTCGAAGCGGTAGCTCCGGAGGAAGCAGGCGAGGCGGGCATCGCCGGTCGCCCACGTCGCGCTCGTCGACGGGGTCGAGGAGCTCGCGCCGGGGAAGAAGAGCGTCCGGAACGCCGGCTTCATCCAGTAGTAGGCGTGGCGCCCGTTGATCTTGTCGCCCAGCACGGTGATCGACGGTCCGGGACCCGGGGCGGTGGTCCAGTGGTTGCAGCCCTCGGGGTCGGTCTGCGTGAGGTTCTCGTCGGTGAGGTCGGGACGCTTGAGCCGGCCGCAGAACACGTGCGTGCCGTCGTCGGTGCTGATCTCTGCGTTCTCGATCACGCCGTCGGTCAGGGGCGGCACGACGTTGCCGGTGTAGGGCACCAGGTGGTTGGCCTCGAGCGTCGAGGTCACGTTCGTGGTCGTGCAGGGCGACTGGAGGTTGACGTCGCACACCTTCGGCGTGCCCGTGCCGTAGATCGCCAGCGCGTGGTCGATGCCCATCGAGTAGTTGATGCGCAACGAGTCCTGCTGCGCGTTCGAGGTGGGCTTGAACAGCGACACGCGGCGGGCGTCGAAGGACCCGAAGTTGCCGCTCGTGCGCGAGGCGCACCCCACGTTGTTGCCGCCGTTCTCGATGCAGAGGTTGCCGCTGCCGGACGCGGCGGCGACCGTCGCCGGGATGATGCGGTCGTCCCGCTTGAGCTTGGCCTCGGCGACGGCGTCAGCGCTCACGTCCACCGCGTCCACCCCGATGACGCCGGCGAAGAACGTCTTGACGGCCTTGACCGGCACCCGCACCCGCACGCGTGAGAACGCCTCGTCGATCGAGATGCACTGGTTGGAGTTGGTCAGGTCCGCCATGTTCGACAGGTGCTCGGGATCGGTGCACCCGACCCACGCCGAGGCGGGGAGGTCGAAGTTCTGCTGCACGTAGGCCTTGGCAGTCGCCACGACCTTGGTGGGGTCCGGCAGGTCCTGCGCGGCCGCCAGGGCGGCGGAGTCCGCCGTGGCCTGCGACTGACGGCGCTGCTGGCGTGCGTTGGCCAGGTCGACGGCGATCGCCGCGACGGTGAGCATGGCGACGAGGAGCAGCGCGGCGATGATGAGGAACGCGCCCCGCTCGTCCCTGGGGCGCGACACCCGGATGCGCAGCCGAGCCGTCGGTCCCATCAGCACCACGCCCACGTCTGACCGCTCAAGGGCGTGTCCTGGTACGCGGTCAACGGTGCGGCGTCGTCGATCTGCTCGATCCGCATCGACAGTTTCGACTTGGCCACCCGGCCGTTGAGCACGGGCGAGAAGATCCCCGAGAGCGACCGGAACGGGTACATCGCGCAGACCTTCACCTGGTCGCCCGGCGCGTAGCTCGTGGGCAGGACGATCTTCACCTTGGTATCGGTCGTCGAGAGCCCGATGCGGGCCCTCGTCACGCACGCCGCCCGGGCCGACGACGACCCGGTGGTGCACCCGTCGGTGCCCCAATCGGCGACGACCACCTGACGGGCGCCCTCGCGCACGCCCTGGCGCACCGAGTTGTAGTCGTTGAACGCCATCCCGAAGTCGATGATGCCCATCACCAGGAGGACGAAGATCGGGACGACGAGCGCGAACTCCACCAGGGACGCGCCGCGCTCGTGCCGCGTCCGTCCTCGGCCATCGTGATGCGACCGACGCCCCATCGGCTGCTCCTCCTCGTACGAGTCGGGAACGGGGATCGAACGTCGATGACCGCCCGTTACCAGGCCGGGGGCGAATGGTCCGAACGACCTACTCGTGTAACGGTCCCAGGTGCACGTGCGATCCACCCCCACGACATGAGCGACCGGATCCACCGGTCCTGAGCTGGGGAGCCGAACATGCGCACACGTCGGATGTCGACCAGGACCGCCGTGGGGGCCGCGGTCGCACTGCTCGGGCTGACCGGGGCGGCGGCCGCCGCCGGCTCGCTCCCGGTCGGCCCCGGCGACGGCGACACGGTGGCCGCGGAGGCCGACGAGTCCACGCCCAGCACCGCGATCGACGGTTCGTCCACGACGACCGGGACGGACAGCGAATCCACGACGACCGAGGTGGCGCCCGAACCGACGGACGGCGAGCCGGCCACCACGGCGCCGACCACCACCGAGGTGGCGCCCGCCGACGAGGCACCGGCCTCCGACCTCGCCCTCGGACCCGACGCCACGGGCCCGGCCCGGCACGGTCTCTGCACGG
>JAEXGP010000430.1 GCA_023450775.1 Actinomycetes bacterium
GGCGTGTCCCTGTGCTCTGGCGTGTCCCTGTGCTCTGGCGTGTCCCTGTGCTCTGGCGTGTGCGTGTGTGCCCATGCGCGTCTCCTCCATGAGATCGTCTCGGTGCGACGTTCCCCTCCGCCGTCCACCCTCTCTCGCCCGCCGAGGATCCAGAAGGGTGGAAACCGGTGTCCCCCGGGGGTGCCAGCACCCTCGAACCACCCGGCCGGAGCGCCGGAGCGCGGAGGAGGCGCCGATACGCTGGGCGCCACATGATGCAGCCCCCCTCCACCGGATCCCTCCCCGTGGCGGATCCCAACTGGTTCCGTCGCTCGATCTTCTACGAGGTCCTCGTCCGCGGCTTCTACGACGCCAACGGCGACGGCAACGGCGACCTGCGCGGCCTCACCGACAAGCTCGACTACCTGGAGTGGCTCGGCATCGACTGCCTCTGGCTGCTGCCGTTCTACTCGTCGCCGCTCAAGGACGGCGGCTACGACATCTCAGACTTCTACAGCGTGCACCCCGACTTCGGATCCACCGAGGACGCGGCCCGGCTGATCGACGAGGCGCACCGCCGCGGCATCCGGGTGATCGCCGACATGGTGGTCAACCACACCTCCGACCAGCACCCCTGGTTCCAGGAGTCCCGCCAGGACCGGACCAACCCCAAGGCCGACTGGTACGTGTGGGGCGACGACGACCAGCGGTGGTCCGAGGCCCGCATCATCTTCACCGACACCGAGGCGTCGAACTGGAGCTGGGACCCGGTGCGCGGCCAGTACTACTGGCACCGCTTCTTCCACCACCAGCCCGACCTCAACTACGACAACCCCGAGGTGCAGGAGGCCATGCTCGACGTGGTCTCGCACTGGCTCGGCCTGGGCCTGGACGGGTTCCGCCTGGACGCCGTGCCGTACCTCTTCGAGCGCGACGGCACCAACGGCGAGAACCTGCCCGAGACGCACGAGTACCTGCGCCGGCTCCGCAAGGAGGTCGACGACAAGTTCCCGGGCAAGGTGCTGCTCGCCGAGGCCAACCAGTGGCCCGAGGACGTGGTCGAGTACTTCGGCGACGGCGACGAGTGCCACATGTGCTTCCACTTCCCGCTCATGCCCCGCATGTTCATGAGCCTGCGACGTGAGGAGTCGACCCCGGTCGCCGAGATCCTGGCCCGCATCCCGCGCATCCCCGACGGGTGCCAGTGGGGCATCTTCCTGCGGAACCACGACGAGCTGACGCTCGAGATGGTGACCGACGAGGAGCGGGACTACATGTACGCCGAGTACGCCCGCGACCCGCGCATGCGCCGCAACGTCGGCATCGCCCGCCGGCTGTTCCCGCTGCTCGACAACGACCGTCGGCAGGCCGAGCTGCTGCACGCGCTGCTGTTCTCCATGCCCGGCACGCCGATCCTCTACTACGGCGACGAGATCGGCATGGGCGACAACATCTACCTGGGCGACCGCGACGGCGTGCGCACGCCCATGCAGTGGAACCCGGACCGCAACGGGGGCTTCTCGGCGGCCGACTTCGCGCAGCTGTACCTGCCCCCGCTCATGGACCCGGTGTACGGGTTCCAGGCGGTCAACATCGAGGCGGAGCGCCGGGACAGCGCGTCGTTCCTGAACTGGCTGCGCCACATCATCCACGTGCGCCAGCAGCACTCGATCTTCGGGCTGGGCGGCTTCGAGATCCTCGAGGTGTCGACGCCGTCGGTGTTCGCCTACCTCCGCACGCCGTACGAGGGCGCCGACGCGTCGGTCCGTCCCGTGCTGTGCGTCAACAACTTCTCCGGGTCCGCCCAGCCGGCCGAGCTCTTCCTGAGCCACCTGGCCGGCAGCGTGCCGGTCGAGCTGCTCGGCGGCGTGGCGTTCCCGCCGATCGGCGAGCTGCCCTACTTCGTGACGCTGCCGCCGTACGAGTTCCTCTGGTTCGAGCTCACCGAACCCGCCACCTGAGCTCGCCCGCCCGGGCTACATGCGGTCGAGGTCGAGCGCAGCGACCTGACCGGCCAGCCACTGCGTGACGAAGCGCCGTCCCGGTGCCTCGTCGAAGTGCCGGCCGTCGCGCGGTCGCAGCTCGACGCCGTCGACGTGGGTGGGGCACGGCGTCGTCGGGCAGACGAGCTGGTCGAACGGGAGCGTCGCCACGCCGGGGATCGTGGCGTCGAGATCCCGGAGCAGCGGGTTGACGAGCGCGGCGCGCCGGTTGACGTCGGGGTCGGCCTGCTTGGTCGCGCCGTCGACCACGTCGGGGATCGTCAGGAACACCACCCGTGCCCCGCCGGAGGTCAGGCGCTGCACGGTCTCGCCGTAGAGGCGGCGCAGGAGGTCGTCGGACTCGGGCGTCCCGACCTGGTACCAGCGCCCGTCGACCACGCGGTCGCCGGTCTCCCATGTCGACAGCACCACCACCAGGTCGGGGCGCGCCTGGGCCACCGCTCGTCGCTGGATGTCGGGGATGGCGCCGTTGCACGCGGTCGTGATGCTGAGCACGTTGCCCTGGGCGTCGGCGGGGTCGCCGGTGACCACGCCGCAGCCCGGCGCCGCAGAGGTCGCGAACGACATCCCGCGGGCGTTGATCTCGTCGCCGAGCGCATCCTCCATGCTCGCCGCCACGCTGTCGCCGACGAGCAGCACCCGCGTGGGATGCCGGGGCGGGGGCGTGGGGGGCGGCGCGGTCGGGCCGGGTTCGGCCGGCGCGGGCACGGTGGTCGGGACCGTGGTGGTGGTCGTCGTCGGGGCCTCGCGGATCTCGACGTCGCCGGCCTCGCGGGGCTGCAGGTAGTCGGGCGGCGGCGGCAGGTCCCTCGTCACCCACGTGGCGCCCGCGACCAGGAGCAGGGCCGCGCACGGGATCCCGACCCGGGCCTGACGGGCGGTCACCCGTGCGCCGGTGCGGACCGGCATCTCGATCCAGCGGAACATGGCTGCCGCGGCGACGAGGGTGACGGCGACGCGCAGGCCGAACAGGAGCGCGGTGTCCGTGGCCCCGCCGTCCAGGCCGGTGCGGGCGGGCGTCAGCCAGAGGAAGACCGGCCAGTGCAGCAGGTACACGCCGTAGCTGATGCGCCCGAGCGCCACGACCGGCGCCAGCCCCAGCACCGCGGCGACCGGGCCGGTCTGCACCGCGGCCGTGACCACCGCGGCGGTGCACGCAGCGGTGAGCAGCAACCCCCACGGGTACAGCCACGGGCTCGTGAGCTCGGCCACGTGGAACAGCACCACCAGGATCCCGGCGCCGAGCGCGGCCGCGGCGACCGCCGCGGCGCGCGGGCTCCCGGACAGGCGGACGCGACGCAGCAGCCCGAACGCCAGCAGCACGCCGACGAGCAGCTCGGCGGCGCGGGTGTCGGTGCCGAAGTAGGCGCGGTCGATCGCGCCGCGGGCCAGCACGCCGTTGGCGACCGCCGACGCCACGGCCAGCACGCCCAGCACGACCGCCGCCCTGCGGAGCCTCGAGCCGACCTCGCGGGTGCGACCACCGAGCGCGAGCACGCCCATCAGCAGGACGGGCAGCAGCAGGTAGAACTGCTGCTCGATCGCCAGGCTCCAGAAGTGCTCGAGCGGCGACGGGGGCGACTGCGACGCGCCGTAGCTCGTGCCCTTGGCGATGAAGTGCCAGTTGACGAGCTCGACGATCGCCCAGGGCACGTCGCCGCGGAGGTCCCGCAGCTGCGAGTCGTCCCAGGCGCCGAGGGCGCCCATCGTCACGACCAACGCCATCGTCAGCCACGACGCCGCGAGCAGCCGCCGGAAGCGCCGCGACCAGAAGCGCCGCAGGTCGATCCGGCCGGGCACGGACCCCGTGGCCTCCGCTCGCCACTCGCGCAGGAGCAGCGAGGTGATCAGGAAGCCCGACAGCGTGAAGAAGACCGACACGCCCAGGAACCCGCCGTCCACGCCGGCGATCCCGCCGTGGAACAGCAGCACCGCCACGACCGCGAACGCGCGCAGCCCGTCGAGGGCCGGGACGTGGCCGAGCGGCTCCGTCACCGGCGGGGCCACGAGCGCCGGCGCGGGGTCGTGGCGTCCGACCTGCACCCGTGCGACGGTACCCGGCGGCTCCCGGCCGGGGCCGTCGGCGGGCGCACGTGACAAGTGCCCTCACAGCCGGTGCATGAGCCGCCGCCAGCTGGGTAGCGACATCCGATGCTCGCCCACGGATCGGAACTGCCGGTGACGCGTTCGTCACACCCGGTTCTGACGGTCACTCCGCCAGCGGGTAGAAACGTGCCCATCGACGCAGAATCCTTCTCCGCCGAGCTCGCCCGCCTGCTGCCCCCGTTCCTGGCCGGTCAGCGGTGGTTCGCCGCGGTCGAACGACCGCAGGTCCGGATCCGCAGGGTCGACACGCTCGTGGACGGCTGGCCCAGCCTGCTCTGGGTGCTGGCCGAGGTCCGCGCGGACGGGGGCCGCGGCGCACCCGCGTGGTACCAGGTGCCGCTCGGTGCGGCGTCCGAGCGCCCCGACGAGCTGCCCGACGTCGCCCACGTCGGCCACATGGAGACCCCGCGCGGTGCCGCCCACCTGTTCGACGCGCTGGCGGACGAGGAGCTGGCGCTCGAGTTCTGCTCGATCGTCGCCCCCGACCTCGACGTCACGACCGTGCGGGCCCAGCCCGGCGAGCAGTCGAACACGTCGCTGGTGCTGGACGAGCGCTACATCGTCAAGGTGTTCCGGCGCGTGCAGCCGGGACCCAACCTGGACGTCGAGGTGACCGAGGCGCTCGGGCGGGTCGGCTACGGCGCGGTCCCGGTGCCGGTGGCCGTCTGGCGTCGCAGCAACACGGACTTCGCGGTCACGCGCCGGTTCGAGCGCAGCCGGGGCGACGGCGTGGAGCTGGCGACGGCGTCGCTGCGCGAGATGTTCAACCGTCGCCGGCCGCCGCGGGACTGCAAGCTCGACTTCGCCCGCGAGGCGTACCAGCTCGGCAACGACGTGGCCCGCCTCCACGTGGCCCTGGCCGAGGCGTTCGGCTCCGAGCCCGCGGACGGCGGCGCCTGGGCCGACGACATGTCGGCGCAGCTGCACCGGATCGCGTCGGGCCACCTGGACACCCGCCGGATCGAGGAGGTGTACCAACGGCTGCGCACGGCCGACGACCTGGGCGCCGCGATCCGGATCCACGGGGACCTCCACCTGGGTCAGGTGCTGCGCGTCGCCCGCAACTGGATGGTGCTCGACTTCGAGGGCGAGCCCGACCGGCCGCTCGACGAGCGCCGCCGCCCGTCGTCGCCGTTGCGCGACGTCGCCGGCATGACCCGCTCGTTCCACTACGCGGCCGCGCTGGCGCTGCGGGAGACCGGCACGCCCGACAAGGAGCTGCGGGTGCTCGCCGACGCCTGGTCCGAGCGGGCGATCAACACGTTCCTGTCGGGGTACGCCGAGGTGGACGAGGTCCACCGCCTGCTGCCCCAGGCCCGGGCGTCCCGCGACGCGCTGCTCAGCGTCTTCGAGATGGACAAGGCCGTCTACGAGGTCGCCTACGAGCTGGCCCACCGTCCCGATCTGGTCGACCTGCCCATCCGGGCCGTCGAGCGCCTCCTCGACTACGACGAGGAGCTGCCCGAGCACCCGCCGGAGGGCGAGGACCTGTTCGCATGAGCCCGTCCGACGCGGCTCGCACCACCCCGCGGTCGGCCGAGGGCACGCGATCGTCCGGCGCCGAACGGGCCGAGGACGCTCGGTCGGCGGCCGACGACGCCCCGAGCCCGTTCCGCGAACCGCCGGGCCCGCCGCCGTCCCCGCCGGGCGACGTCGACGTCTACCTCTTCAACGAGGGGCGCCACCTGCGGCTCTGGGAGCTGCTCGGCGGACATCTGCTGCCCGGTGGCGGCGCCACGTTCGCGGTGTGGGCGCCCAACGCGCAGCGGGTGCGCGTGCTGGGGGACTGGGAGTACTGGTCCACCGACGACGCCGAGGCGACCGAGCTGCAGCCGCAGGCGTCGAGCGGCATCTGGTGGGGTCTGGAACCCCGGGCCCGCATCGGCAACGCCTACAAGTACGAGATCGTCGGCGCGGACGGACGCACCACGC
>JAEXGP010000105.1 GCA_023450775.1 Actinomycetes bacterium
CCCCACACCTCGACGTGCGGGATCGAGATCACGCCGCTCACGACTGAGCTATCGGCACAGTCAACCGCCCGCTGAACAACGCTGCCGCAGCCACAGCCCACACGGCTCCACCGGAGTGAAGCCGGCACTACTCGACCGGAACCGTTGCCGAGCGAACGGTCTGCGGTGGCATGTGTGCGCAGAAGTTACGTCTCCCCTAGAACTCGCTTGTTCGTCAGGGTCGCGTCCGTGATGCCAGCGGTCGTGAGTCCCCTTACAACTGCTTCGACGACGTGCTGCAGGATCTCCGGTTCTTCGGCGTAGTCCGCGATGTCGAACCAGACCTCGGCGCCGTCGGGGCGGTCAACAATGTCGGAGGCGTAGTTCGGTAACGGGTCTTCGGGCTCGTCCGGATGGGGGATCTGAAAAACGTTCTCGACGGCGGTCTCGAGACCCCGGCGGGCTGGTCCCGACTCGGCGCCCGTCACGACGAAGTCGAGTGCACCGCCAGAAATCAAGTCTGGATCGAAAGCTCCGGGAACGATCACGATCGGCATGCGACGAGTGTAAGAAGTGATCGCTCCTTCAAAGCGAACATCGGGTGAACACGTCGACCGGCGAGGGCAACGCCAGTTACGTTTCGACGATGGGCAATATCGGTGGACGAGAGTGGTTCGCCACCGCGAGGGAAACGACTCTCAAGTCGCAGACTCAGATGATGGGGAGCGCTTCCTTCCTCGGTTGGATCGGTGTGGTGGTCTTCCTCGTACTGGCCGGGCTGGGCCGCAGCCTGGGGTTCGCTGTGGCGGCGGGCGTGCTTGGCCTGGTCACCATCTGCTGGCAGGTCGTGAACCATCGACGCCGTCACCGATGGGACCACCTGATGGCCAAGGCCGCGCAGGAGTGAGTCACTGACCGTCACCGTCTCGACCCGGCACGACCGCGCACTCGGCGCTTCGTGCCGGACTCCAGGGAGCGCCGCACGAACCCAGTGACGAGCGTTCACCTCAGCTTCACCCAGTAGGGGTCGGCGGCTGATCAACTGGCTCGGTGGCCCTGTACGGACCCAACGGCGGGGACGCGTTCATCGCCTCGATCAAGGAACGGGCCTTGAAACCAGGCCGATGGGCCTGGCTGGGGTGGGTGGTCGCACTGCTGCTGCTCGTGCCCGGGGTGCTCGACCACCGGCCCATCCTCACCTTCCTCGGCAGCGTCGGCCTGTTGCTGATGTCTGTCCACGCGTTCCGATCGATGAGGAATCGTCGGCATTGGAAGCGCCTCGGCCAGCGGCGGGCGCCATGAGCTCATCGTGTTGGCCTTCGATGCCATCGCGCCGACCCGAGGTCGTCACGGGGTGGGGCGGTCTGATCCCGTGAGAGAAGACCGGCCATCGTGGTGGGGGTCACTCACGGAAGCCCGTAGCGATGCACCACTCGAGGGCCCGGAGCACGATGCGGGCTGGTGGGCGTACCGTCGGGCGATCGTCTCGGCGGCCACGTTCGTCGCTGTGCTCGGACTGGGCGCAGTCTGGGCTTGGGACGGTGCACGCGAGGACTTCATCATGCTCAGCGTGTTGATCACCCTGGCGTGGACACCGGCGTTGCTGATCCCGCACCGGTGGTTTCGGCCGGTTGCGCTGACGTGGCCCGTGGTCACTTGCGCCGTGGGCGTCCTGTTCCTCCCGTACTTCGTCATCGCCTTCAGCCCCGTCTTGATGGCCGTGCCGTTCCGCAAGCCCCCCTTCCCGGTTCGCCGCTCCTACTGCATCCTCGGCATCGGCGCCCTGGTTGCAGTGCTTGGAACAGCAGCCGTTGCCGTTGCTTGGCCGACGGAGCAGGGACTCACCATCTGTGCGACTGCTGACGGTCTGAACGCGGAGCCGCCGCCTTGGATGGAGCCCTCTGGCACCGGAGAGTGGACCTACCCCGCCGAGATGCAGTCCTTCTGGACGATCGACGGAGGCGTCCAACTCGTGTTCGAGCCACGCACGCCCCATGCGACGATCCAGAAGCTTCGGGACCGGTTGCGCGGCGATCCTCGGATCACAGCAATGCTCGATGGGCTGACGCGGTGCCCGACAAGCTGAGCCTGTGCTCCTCACCGTGTCGAGCGTGGAAGGAGGAAGAAGGGCCACTACATGCTGGGCCCGGGATCGCCTCCGAAGCGCCTTCTCGTCATCTCGGGGATCGAGCAGCGAGCTCGTGCTAGAGCTGTGACGTGGGAAGGAAGCAGATGGCGCTGCGGCGCCCGGACCTCTGCTCGGGCTGTGGACGAAGCCTGGCTGTCGGGACGAGAGCGGAGTGGGACAGCTCGCTGAAGGCCGTGACCTGCCTGGAGTGCGTCGAGACCCGCGACCCGGCGGAAGCGAACGGCGGGCGCTCCGGACTAGCCGTCGAGTCGTCTCCTCAGGTGGCGGAGATCGACACGGGCGTCGCGGGAGCATCGGCTCGGCGCGAAGCGGATCGTCGCACTGCCAAGCGGGAGGCGCGGATCGAGGAGAAGTGGGGGAGTGGCCGGATCGGGCGACTCGCCAAGGCACTGTCCGACGATCCGCAAACGACGAGGGCTTGGCGGGAGGGTGCGGCGGGCGAGGAGCGCGTGGCTCGCCGACTCGCGGAGCGTCTCGGCGATCGAGCCGTGCTGCTCCATGACCGCAAGGTGCCCGGGACTCGAGGCAACATCGACCACTTGGTGATCGCATCCTCAGGCGTCTGGATCGTCGATGCGAAGCGGTACAAGGGCAAGGTCGAGAAACGGGACAAGGGCGGTTGGTTCAAGACCGACCTCCGCCTGTACGTCGGCGGCCGTGACCAGACGAAGCTGGTCGAGAAGATGGGTTGGCAAGTCGAGGCTGTCCGCAGCGCGCTCGGTCCAGTCGAGGTGCCAGTTCACCAGGCGCTCACGTTCGTCGATGCCGAGTGGCCACTGCTGTTCGCCAAGCCCCTGCGCTTCGGTGATGTATGGGTCAGTTGGCCGGCGAAGCTCGCCGATCTGATCGCAGCGCCGGGTTCGATGTCTCCCGATGAAATCGAGGCCACCGCTCGCACCCTCTCGATGGAGCTGCCGGCGAATCGCTGACATGGCGTCCCCCATCGCGCGGATTTCGCGCGCGATCTGAAGTTCGTGGGTGTTCCCAGTTGTTCGCCGCCGTCGGCCAAGCCGGCGAGATCCCTGGCATTGCAGGGATCTGCGGCCGCTGACGTTCGCAGCGATCCGGCCGAAAACGGCCGGATCCCGTTCACACGGCAGAGGTCACAGGTTCGAGTCCTGTTACGCCCACCGCACGAATCCCCTGCAACTGCAGGGGATTCGCCGCGTTCCGACCACTGACGCCCACGTTCCACATCTCCCGACGATCGAGGGGTAGGTGGCCGGGGAGCGAGCAGCCTCGCTGGCTCGACGGTGGACCCCAACCCGGCCCGCTGGATGCACCCGGAGTCCCTCCGGGATCCTCGCATCCCACCGAGGTCCGGAAGGTCCACGCCATGACCGTCATCCCTCCGCCGTTCGCGTCGGACGAGCCAGCTGCCGCCCGCACCGTCCGACCGGACCTCTGGTCCGGCGCCGTGACGCCTTCGATCCGGGTGGTGACCCGTGCAGAGGTCTGAGGCCGCCGAGCGAGCGCTGGGCTTCGCCGACGACTGCGAGGAGCGCGCCAACCACTGGGACGACCAGGCGGCGGATCTGCGCAAACGGGCCAGCGTCCAACCCGACCACCGCGTCGCGGCACGGATGCGCGACTCCGCGGCGCGTTGCGGCGACCTCGCCGCGACGTGCCGGGCCAGCGCGGCAGCACAACGGTCGAGCGCCCGGCTGCTCTAGCCGCCGTCACTCCTCGAGCCGTCGTCACCCCTCGCGGTGGTGTCGAGTGGGGTGCTCCGCCGGCGCCGACCGTGGGTGCGGTCGTTCCCGGCCTGAGCCCCCGGCCCGCGTCAGGACGAGCAGTTGACGCAGCGCACGGCGTCGGGGACGGCGGCGAGCCGTTCCTCCGGGATCTGGGCGCCACAGGACTCGCAGCGGCCGTACGTGCCGGCTTCCGCACGATGGACGGCCTCGGTGGCCGTCTCCAGCGCGGACCGGGCGCGGCTCAGCAGCAGCGCAGTGGCGTCGCGGTCCTCCTGGATGACACCAGGATCTGCCAGCAGCTCCTCGTACTGGAGCTGCAGCTCGTCGACGCGGAGCTGGGCGGCCTCGACCTCGGCGTGGAGGGAGGCGAGGGCAGGGTCGGCCTGCGAGTCGGTCGATCGGTTCAGCATCGGAGTGCACCTCATGGGTCTCGGGTCGCTGCGCCGGTGCGCGCGGCGGCTGCGTTCGCACCGGGGGCCACGGCGACCCTAGGCCCCGGCGTCGAGGAACGTCTCGCGGGATTCGGATGAGGGCGCACGTCCGTAGCATCGGTCACGTGGGGGAGCACGAGCCACGGATGGAGCCGGCGCGCGTCGAGCGGCTGCGGCGTTGGCACGAACGGGCGGCACTCGAGCTGCACGCCCGGTCCGACGCCGACGTCGAGTACCTGGGGCTCCACCTGCACGTTCCCGCACGAGTGTTCCCGCCGACGCCGATGTCCCACCTCTTGGGCGAGGCGGTGATCGCGGCGGCCGGGCCCGGCGACCGCGTGCTGGACATGGGCACCGGCAGCGGCGTGAACGCGATCCTCGCCGCCCGCAGCGGGGCGGACGTGGTCGCCGTCGACGTGAACCCCGCGGCCGTCGAGGCGGCGCGCGCCAACGCCGATGCGGCCGGTGTGGGGGACCGGGTCGAGGTTGTGGAGGCCGACCTGTTCGCCGCCATCGACGATCGGTTCGACGTCGTCGTCTTCGACCCGCCGTTCCGGTGGTTCACCCCGGCGGACATGGCGGAGCGAGCGATCACCGACGACGGCTACGACACGCTCCGGCGGTTCTTCGAGCAGGTCGTGGACCATCTCCGCCCGGGCGGCCGGGTCCTGCTGTCGTTTGGCAGCACCGGCGACGTGGCCTACCTCCACGAGCTGGCGCAGCGCGCCGGTTTGGAGGTCGCCGAGCTGGCGTCCGCGAGCCTGGAACGCGACGGCCAGGTCGAGACGTACTGGGCGTTCCGACTGACCGTCGACGAGCCGGGCCTGCGAGGATGACCGCTCGCCGTCGAGGGAGGAGGCGCCATGCGGACCAGGCCGCACCCGATTCGCGTCGTGTGGAAGACAGCGCAGGTCGTGATGGTCGCCGCCGTCACGGCCCTTGTCCTCACGTCGCTGCGCAGAGGATCGATGACCGACGACGGGGCCTCGGTCGCGTTGGCCTGGATCTCGGTCGGCGCGACGATCGTCGTCCTGGTCACCGCCAGGTCCGCCGCTGCCCGACTTCCCGCTATGCGGGCGTGCCAGGGCACCGCCATGCGCTTCATCGCACGGTCGCCCGAAGACGTGTGGAACTTCATCCGACCGGCGGAGAGCGCGGTGCAGACCCAGACGGCCTGCCGTCGCGGCTTCACCGTGCCGGGAACGGGTCCTGGCGTCGGCGAACAACAGGGGTTCGTCTCCGACGGACTGTTCGGCCTCCAGCAGGCGGGCGTGGTCGAGGTGGTGGAGGAACGACCGGGAGCGATGGCCATCGTGCGCAGCGTCACGGGGCTCCCGGCCACGCAGCGGTACGAGGTGGTCCCGGTCGAGGGCGGGGCGGACCTCTACTACACCGACGAGATCCCCTGTGCCCGGTGGTCGCCGTGGCGCAACCGGGTGGAGCAGCAGGTGAGGCGCGGCGCCCAGGAGTACGTGACGCAGGTGAAGCGACTGGTCGAGGCGCTTCCGCGACCTGGTGAGGAGACCCCGCCTCCCGAAGGCTGAGCGGGGCGGGAGGGGATCGACCCGTTGCGCAGGGAGCGGCCTCGTGCGACCGTCCCCCGATGGAGAGCGGAGGGGACGCGATCGACGCGCGGGGCGCGGCGGATGTGCCGGCGGTGCCGGCCGTGCGGTTCTCGACGGAGCCGAACCGGCGCGACCCCGAGATCGTTCGGTCGTTCATGCGTCGCCTGGTCGTGGTGTTCACCGCGGCCGCGGTCGCGCTGCTGCTGTCGATCGCCTGGGAGGTGACGCGGACCGCCCCGGACGTCGACCTCTCAACGGGTCCGGGGTTGTGGTTCCTCATGGGGCTGGCCTGGATCGGAGCGTTCGCGGCGTCGTTGTGGTTCGTGCCGCCGGCGTGGAGCGGCCTGTGCCTCGCTGCGGTCGCCGGGGGCGCTCGCCACCCTGTCCGGCGCGGTGGCCGAATCCGTAGATTCGACTGAGCGCCCGTACCTGTGGGGTCTCGAAGGGTCTTCGGTCGCGCTCCGCTTCGCCACGTCCTGCGCGTTCGTCCTGCTGCTGGTCTGGGCGGCCTGGTCGATGGTGCCGTCGGTGCATCGCAGGTCGCCGGTGTGGTTGCAGGTCGTCGCCGGCGTCGGCGCTCTGGTGCTGCTGGTGGTCGCCTGGCGGTTGGTCCCCGACGCGGGCGTGGCCTTCGACTGACAGCGGGCCGTCCGGCGCTCAGCCCTGGAGGGGGAGCGGCAGCTGCATCCATCGGGTCGCCTCGATGAACCCGGCGGACCGGTACAGCGGAAGGCCGTCATCGGTCGGGTGCAGGCGCAGCGTGCGCGCGCCGGCCCGGCGGGCGCCGTCGTTGCACATGGCGAGCAGCTCGCGGCCCACCCCGTGACCTCGGGCCGTCGGCACGACGTACATGTTGATGAGGTACGCCTCGAACGACCGCGGGTCCTCTGGCAGCGGTGGCCGCGCCCACAGCAGCAGCGACGCCACGTCGATCGCGTCGGGACCGTCGAACGCGAGCCACGTCGACACCCGGCCGGCCCGTGTCTCGCGCTCGAAGAACGACCGCGTCTGGACCACGAACTCGGCCGAGAGCTCGACGTCCGGACCCCGGACGGCGCGGAGGAACTCCATCCGGAGGTCCACCACCAGGTCGAGGTCAGCGTCGACCGCGGCGCGGACGGCGACGGTCACTGGATGAGGCCGAGGCCCTTCTGGCAGTGCGGTCCGCCCCAGTGCTCCACGATCTTGCCGTCCCGGATGCGGAGGATCGCGGTGCCGTTGATCTCGACCGGCTCGCCGCTGGGCTCGACGTCGAAGAACGCCGTGCCGGTGTGCGTGCCGCGGACGGTCCAGTTGGACACGACCAGGTCGTCGGACTCGATGAGCAGGCCGACGGTGAACTCCATGTCGGGGAACGCGGAGCGCACCTGGTCCCACCAGAGCTGCTCCTCGCCCCGCACGTCGGAGCCGACCTTGGACGGCGTGACCCGCTCGGTGACGTGGCTGACGAACTCGGGCGCCCAGAAGTCGTACACCGCCTCGGTGTCGCCGTCGAACATGGCGTTCGAGTACTCGGCCAGCATCTTGAGGTTCTCTGACATGCCGGCGACGCTACCGAGACGACGCGATCCCGTGCCGCGGAAAACGGGCGATCGGACCGGTCGTCAGACCGGTCATCGGTTTGGGAGACTCGGGCGATGGCAGCTTCGGGACCAGCCGTACGAGTGACCGGTATGGACCATGTGGTGCTCATGGTCGCCGACGTCGAGCGGTCGGTCGCCTGGTACCACGACGTGCTCGGCCTCCCCGTCGAACGCCTGGACGAGTGGCGGCGCCAGGAGGTGCTGTTCCCGTCGTTGCGGCTGGACGCCACCACGCTGATCGACGTGTTCCCGGCTCAACCCGACGGGCGCAACGTCGACCACATCGCCCTCACGGTGGAGGACGTGGACCTGGCGGAGCTGGCGGCGTCGGGCACCTTCGACGTGGTGGCCGGCCCGGCGGACCTGTTCGGCGCCCGGGGTCAGGGGACCGGCCTGTACGTGCGCGACCCCGACGGCCACGTCGTCGAGCTCCGCACCTACCCCTGAGGCCCGACGCGCTCAGCCCAGCGGCTCGCCGTCGACCGTGATCGTGACGCGGTCCGGGTAGAACGAGAGGTGCCCGGCGATCTCCGCGGCGGACTCGATGGGCTCCTCGTAGGCCCAGACGATGCCGTCGTGCACCCGGTCGTCGACGGTGACCGACCAGTACGACGCCTCGCCCTTGAAGGGGCAGGTCGTGTGGAACGAGGTGGGCGTGAGCAGGTCCATCCGGACGTCCTCGCGCGGTAGGTAGTAGCGACGGGGGAGCCCCGTCTCGTCGAGGAGCTTCGGGCGGTCGGTGGCGGCGAGGACCACGTCGCCGAGGCGGACCTCCACGTGCTCGGTGCCGGGGGTGATCGTGACGGTGTGGTCGCTGGTCATGCCGGGTGCAACGTCGGACTCGCCTGCCCGATTCCGGCGGGTACCGTCGGGCACCCCCGCCGGCCGACCTCACGAGAGGTGACATGAGCATCCACGTCAACGTCGACAACTTCGCCCGAGCGGAGAGCGACCGCATGTTCCGGGACCTGGCGGCCGCCGCCGGCGGGGTGAACCGCTGGAGCCACGTGCGGCGGCCCACGCCGATCGACGCGCAGACGGTCATCCGGATGAACCGGGACACGCTCTACAGCTTCGCGATCGTCGACCTGCGCGAGCCGGCGACGATCACGCTCCCCGACGCCGGGGAGCGCTACCTGTCGGCGATGGTCGTCAACGAGGACCACTACATCAACCAGGTGATCCACGACCCGGGCTCACACGTGCTGGATCCCGACGTGCACGGCACGCCGTACGTGCTGGTCGCGGTGCGCACACTGGTCGACCCGGGCGACGCCGACGACGTCGAGCGGGTCGGGGCGCTGCAGGACGAGCTGGTGCTCACCGCGGGATCCGACGTGGCGTTCGAGATGCCGGACTACGACACGGCCAGCCTGGACGCCACCCGCGCGCCGCTGCTGCAGCTGGCCGCGGGTGTCGGGGGCTTCGACCGGACCTTCGGACGGCGCGAGGACGTCGACCCGGTGCGTCACCTGCTCGGGACGGCCGCCGGGTGGGGCGGTCTGCCCGAGACGGAGGCGTTCTACCTGAACGAGAACCCGGGCCTCCCGGTCGGGGAGTACGAGCTGCGTGTGGCGGACGTGCCGGTCGACGCCTTCTGGTCGATCTCCATGTACGACGCCGAGGGCTTCTTCCGGGCGAACGAGTTCGATGCGTACAGCCTGAACGACCTGACCGCCGCCAAGGAGGACGACGGGAGCGTGGTCGTGCGTCTGGGAACCGAGCCTGGCGGCGCCCGCAACTTTCTACCGATCACCGAAGGCTGGAACTACATCGTGCGCCTGTACCGGCCACGGCCGGAGATCCTCGACGGGTCCTGGACGTTCCCGACCCCGGTCCCGGTCTGACGCCGGCGGGCGTCAGCCGAGGGGCTCCGACTCGATGCCGAAGTGCTCCTGGTACTCCCGGGTGCGCTCGCGCATCTCGCCCTCGTCCAGGCCGGTCTGCTCCCAGGTGTAGCGGCGGAGGCTGTTCTGCGCGTCGCCCGGGTGTGCGTCGAGGAACGCCTTCTGGCGGGCCGCCGCCTCGTCGGTGAGCTCGATGCCCAGCCGTTCGTACAGCTGCGCGACCGTCCCGAGCAGGTCCTGGCGGAAGTCCTGGTACAGGACGTCGATGACCTGGCCCTCGGGGAAGATGCCGTCCTTGCGCTGCGCGAGGGCCCGGTCCAGGCCGAACGTCAGGTCCTCGCCGTACTGCGCGGCGAGCGTGCGGACGTCGAACGAGTCGGTCGTCATCTCCCGCAGCGACGCGCCCAGCGCGCTGATCGACGCCATGACCTTGAGCGGGTCGCGGTGGTTCTGGATGACGATCGCGTCGGGGTACTCGGCGATCAGCTCGGCGAAGTTCCAGAGGTGCGCCGGCGACTTGAGCAGCCAGCGGTCGGCCATGTGCTCGGACTGGAGGTGCTGCAGGAACCGCCGGTGCCAGCGGTAGGCCGGCGCCATGTCGGCCTTGTGGAGGAGCCACTCGTTGTAGGCGGGCACCTCGAACTGCAGCGAGAAGATCATCGACCGGAACTCGCTCGTCCAGATCCGGACGTCCTCCTGGGCGAGGGTGGCGCCGAGCTCGTGGAACTCGGTGAAGCCCGGGATGATCGAGTCGACCAGGTCGAACTGGGCCTGTGCGACGGCGATGCGCGGGTCGGTGTCGAAGGTCGCCGTCCGCGGCGCCGGCACCGGCCGCTCGACCTCCCAGCTGAGCGGCGCCCGCATGGCCGGGTCCTGCGCCATCAGGTCGTGCAGGATCGACGTCCCGGTCCGGGGGAGGCCCACGATGATGATCGGCCGGACGATCTCCTGCTCCGCGACCGCGGGGTGGTCCTTGCGCCACTGCACCAGCTGCAGCCGGTTGCTGAGGTCGGACACGATCCCGTCCGCCGCCACGCCCAGTCCGATCTCGTTGAGCTCGGCGGTCTCGTTGAGCGACTCAGCGAAGAGCTCCATGCCCTCGCGCCAGGTCGGCTCGCCGAAGTCGTCGAGGCCCGTCTCCTGGATCGCCCGGTCGATGAGCTCGTCCGGCCCCGGGATGGTCCCTGCTGCGGTCATCCGTTCCCCCTGTCGATGTCGTGTCGCCCGGCCAGCTCGAACCCCTCGAGCTGTCGTTCCATGAGCGCCGGCAGGTCGCCGGTGCCCTCGGTCTCGAGCCACGCGTCGCACGCGAGCCGTGCGGCGGCCATGGCCATGGCCCCGATCATCCGGGGTCGTGGGTCGTCGTCCGCGAGGCCGGGCCCGAACCGCGGTCGCACCGCCTCGGCGATGGCGATCTCCCAGTCGACGTAGAGGTGCAGCGTCCAGGCGAACATCGCGGCCGACGACCGGCACAGGAGCGCCTGCTCCAGGAACATGTCCCGACGCTCCTCGAAGTCGACCGCCAGCGCCCGGTGCGCGGCGCGCACGGCCTCGAGCGGGCCGAGCTCGGGCGGCAGGTCCTCGAGCGCGGCGGTCATGACGAGCACCGCGACGTCGGACAGGCCCGACGCGATCGCGAGCTCCTTGGACTCGAAGTAGCGGAAGAACGTCGCCCGGCCGACGCCGGCCCGCTCCACGATCTGCTCGACCGTGGTGGCGGCGATGCCCCGGTCGCTCGCCAGCTCCGCGGCCGCGGACGCGAGGCGGCGACGCGTCTCGTCCCGCTTCCGCTCCCGCAGGCTGCGCGTGGCGGCCACCTCGACCGGCATCCGTCCCCCTCCCGCCGCACCGTCCGGCGCCACTCGCACCGAAGATGAGACGGTGTCTCAGATGGTATTGAGTATCATCCGGCGGCGCAACGGTTCGGTGCCGGGCGAACAGGGGGACGCATGCGAGCACTGCAGGTGACGCGGCACGGCGAGCCGGAGGACGTGCTCGCCGTGGCGGAGGTGGATCCCGACGAGCCGGGTCCCGGTGAGGTGCGGATCCGGACCGCCGCCGCGGCACTGAACCACAACGACATCGCCCGCTGCCGGGGCACGCTCGTGTCGGTCGCCAAGGACCCGCCGTTCACGATCGGCATGGACCTGTGCGGCGTCGTGGAGGCCGCCGGGCCGGGCGCCGAGGCGTGGGCCGGTCGTCGGGTCGTGGCCATCGCCAAGGACGCGCTCGGGGGGATCGCCGAGCAGGTGATCGCCTCGGCCGCCGGCGTGTTCGCGGCGCCGGAGGAGCTCGACGACGTGCAGGCCGCGGCGTTCCTGATCCCGTTCCACACCACGCACCTGGCGCTGTTCCGCCGCGGTGGGCTGCGCGACGGCGAGACGCTGCTCGTGACCGCGGCTGCCAGCGGGCTGGGCACGGCGGCGGTGCAGCTCGGCGCCGCGGCCGGGGCGCGGGTGATCGCGGCGGTCGGGAGCGCGGACAAGGCCGAGGTCTGCACGAGCCTCGGGGCGGACCACGTCGTCGTGCTGGGCAGCGGCGAGGACGCGGTCGACCTGGCCGACGCCGTACTCGACCTCACCGACGACCACGGCGCCGACGTGGTGTGCGACCTGGTCGGCGGCGACCTGGTCGCGCCGTCGTGGCGGTGCACCGCACGGGAGGGCCGCTACCTGGCCGTCGGCTTCACCGACGACGACCAGAACGGCATGACCGGTCGGCCGATCCGCATGGCCAGCGTCGGCAACTTCTCGATCGTCGGCGTGCTCGGCGCCTGGGTCGACGACCTCGATCCGGGCATGCGCCGGTTCGGGTTCAACCCGTTCACGCGGGCCGACGGCGACGAGGTCCACGCGGCGCTGTGCGATCTGGTCTCGGCCGGCAGGATCGCCCCGTACGTCGGCCGGGTGGTGTCGATGGACGAGGCGGGCGCCGCGCTCGCGGACCATCGGGACCGGCGCAGCGTCGGTCGGACGGTCGTGCGGGTCACCTGATCCTCCGTTCCGTGTGCGGTGATCGTCGTGGTGCGACGACCAGCGCACCGAGAACGGGTCGGGATCCGCATGGGTCCCTCGCCGCCCTCGATCAGCCCCGCCCGGTCGGTCGTGAGCCAGCCGGTGCTGAACGCGCTCAGTCGTGCCGTCATGGCGCGGACGGTAACAGCGCAGACCGGCAACGGTGCCGGGTGACGGGCATCAGCGCTTGCGTCGTCGGCGGGGGAGCGGCTCGTCGTCGCCGTCGCGACCGCGGCGGAAGCGCTCCCGCAGCAGGGCGACGTAGCCGGAGCCGAACAGGAGCACGAGCACGACCACGAGCAGGAAGATGATCAGCGCTTCCTGTCCCGAGGTCATGTGGTCCAGCGTGGCACGCCTCGTGGGCGGCGATGATGTTGCGCTCCGGGATCCGTCGGAGGAGCAGATGGGTACGACCACGAACACGACCACCGTCGACGACGAGCTGGACGGGCGCCTCCACGAGGTGGTCCGCCGCCACATCGACGGCGGGTCGATCGGCGCCGCCAGCTGGCGGGTGCAGCGGGGTGATCGGGTGATCGAGGGCGCGGCCGGTGCGTTGCACGGCGGCACGCCGGCCGCGGTCGACACGATCTACCGCATCACGTCCATGTCCAAGCCGGTGACCGCGGTCGCCGCCCTCACCTTCGTAGCACGGCGCGAGGCGGACCTGGACGAGCCCGTCGACCGAGCCCTGCCGGAGCTCGCCGACATGCAGGTGCTGCGGCGGCCCGACGGTCCCGTCGACGACACCGTGCCGGCCGACCGCGCCATCACGCTCCGCGACCTGATGACGTTCACGCTCGGGTGGGGGATGGACTTCAGCGGCGCGGGGCCGACGCCGTGGGATCTCGCCGCCGAGGACCTGGGTGTGGCGTTCCGGGGTCCCGAGCCGAACGCCTGGCCGGGGACCGACGAGTGGATCGCCCGGATGGGCACGCTGCCGCTCCAGCGCCAGCCGGGCGCCGCGTGGGGCTACCACCTGGGCTCCGACGTGCTCGGCGTGTGGCTCGAGCGCACGGGGGGAGCGCCGCTGGAGGACGTGCTGGCCGACCGCGTGTTCCGACCGCTGGGCATGATCGACACCGGCTTCCACGTCCCGGCCCGGTCGCTCGACCGCTTCGGGGCATGCACCCTCACCGACGAGTCCGGCGCGGTGGTCGTGCACGACGACGTGGAGGGCGACTGGTCGTCGCCGCCCCGGTTCCCGTCGGCCGGCGCGGGGCTGGTCTCGACGGTGGCGGACTACACCGCCTTCGCCCGGATGCTCCTGCGTGGCGGCTCCGCACCCGACGGGTCGGTCGTCGTGACGCCCGAGCTGGTGTCCGAGATGACGCGGGACCAGCTGACGACGGCGCAGCGCACCGCCAGCGCCGACCTGATCGAGGGCACCGGGTGGGGCCTCGGCACCGGGGTCTGCCTGCTCGACACGCCGGTCGGGCCAGCGGGGAGCGCGTTCTGGGACGGAGGGTTCGGGTCGATCTGGACCAACGACCCTGCGGGCGACACGTCGCTGGTGCTGCTCACCGACCGGATCTGGTCGTCGCCCGAGCTGCAGGCGTACGCCGTGGACGTGAGGGCGGCGGTGTTCGAGCGCCGCACCGGCTGAGCGGCGACGACGCCGGGCCGGTCACCAGGTCGAGGGCCGTCGCTTCCGCGCCCGTCGCCAGACCGGTCGCCAGTCGGTCGTGCGAGCCGGGTCCAGCCGGGCCGCCATGTGGAGCTCGCCGGAGCGGAAGGCGGTGGCGGCGTCGAGCCCCGAGCCCTCGACGGCGACGAAGTGCTCGATCCAGTGCTGGAGGGCCACCGCGTCCTGCCGCGCCCCGAGCAGGTCCTGGAGGTCCTCCAGCCGGCCGGCCGCGGTGCCGGCAGACGAACCGAGCACGGGCGTGGACAGCTCGGCCAGGTAGCGGGCCCGCTTGGCGGCCTTGCGCAGCTCGTGCACCGCCTCGTCCGCCGTGGACGTCCCGGCCGGCGCGTCCTTGGCGTCCCGGGCCGCGCGACGCACCCGGCGCCACGCCCAGCGGTTGCGGTCGGCCAGGACGTCACGTGCGCGTCCGGACACGTCGAGGTCGTCACGGACGGGCACGCGCTCGGTCACGTACAGCAGGTCCTCGAGCAGCTCCCGGTAGCGGTCGCTGCCCATGGCGCTGGCCAGGCGCCGACCGTGGAGAGCCATCTGCTCGTCGACCCGGGTGACGAACGTGTGCGTGTCGCCCAACGGTCGCAGGCGCTGCCGCAGCACCTGGGCGTTGCGCAGCTCGCCCAGCAGGCCGCCCAGCCACTTGAGCTCCGCTCGCAGGTGGTCGACGGACGGCCGGTCCAGCAGCGGTCGGAGCGACCGCAGATCGCTGCGGAGCCGGCGGGTGGCCACTCGGCTCCGGTGCACGACCTCGGCGTCGGGCCGCCAGCGGTTGCCGTTGGCGGCGTCCGCGACGGGCATGGCCGTGCCGAGCGGCGGCACGCGGGAGAGGTCGTCGCGCAGCAGCGGATCGTGCGACAGGAGCGTGCACACCGGCCCGACCAGCGCGACGCGCAGCACGTCCTCCACGGACGAGCGCTTGCGGAGCCGAACCTCCGGCGGTGCGGTGGCGGTCCCCGGTCCGAGCGCCTGCTCCAGCTTGTTGGCCGACCTGGACGGTGCCAGGCCCGACCGGCCCGCCCACTCGGCGAACTCGTCGAGCAGCTCGTCGTCGCCGGTGGACTCCACCTCGAGCTGGTCGAACCGTGCCACCCGGTCGGCGACCTCCACCGTGACGAGGTCGCGGTCCAGACTGGCGCCCGGGTCGTGACCGGGGCGTCCGCCGCGCCGGGTGACGTCGCACGACCTGCGGATCGTCGTGAGCCGCGCCACCCGGCGGAGCGGCTCGAGGCCGGCCAGGCCGACGACCACCTCCACCACGTGCGCGGGTGGCGCCGACGGGTCGCCGGGGACGTCGATCTCGAGCCGCGAGCGGGCGCCCGGCGTGCCGTCGACGTCAGCGGGGACCGGCACCTTCACGGTCCATCCGTCCTCGGTCCCGTCGCTCGCGTGGCGGTGGCGCACGGTGACGCCCCAGGCCCGCAGGCGTCCGGACGGCGTGTCCCAGTAGTCGGCGATCAGCGTCACCGTCCGCTCGGGACCGACCTCGACCGGGAGGCCGTCGAGGTCGATCGCTCTCCCGCCCTCCAGGTCGTACTTGAGCTCCCTCTCCGTTCCCATGCCTCCACAATGGTCCAACAGGGTGCCGGCGGGGTCGAGGGCGTACCATTCTGCGAGCCGTTGCGCTGGGGCAGCGGGAGGGGCCGAGGTCGGGCGACGTGGGGCGTCGTACCGCCGGAGGGGAACGATCGTGACGATCACCAGGGGCACCCGTGCGACGTGCGCGGCGTTGGTGTTGGGGCTGACGGCGGTGGCCGCGGCGTGTGCGCCGGCTCCGGGAGGCCCACCGCCGACCACGACGCCGGTCGATCCCGCGCCGCCGGTGGTCGAGGTGTTCCAGGCCGTGACCCCACGGACGGAGGCGCCGGTCACGGCCACGTTCCGCTGGCGGGTGTCGGATCCCAACGGCGACGTGCTCACCTGCCGGATCGACCTGGACGGCGACGGCGCCGTGGACCGCACGGTCTCGCCGTGCCCGACGCAGGGCGACCTGCTGACCCAGTACCGCGACGCCGGGTCGTTCACCCCCACGCTGGTCGTCAGCGACGCCACGTCCGACTCGCCGACGGCGTCGGCCGGTCCGATCGCGGTGACGCCCGGTCCGTCGGAGACGTTCGACATCACCCTCTCGATCGATCCGGCCATGGCGCCCGAGTACGCGGCCGCGTTCGAGGCGGCGGCGGCGCGCTGGGAGCAGGTCATCGTCGACGGCTGGAACCCCGAGCCGCTGTCGATCCCCGAGGGCCTGTTCGGCTGGGTCCCCGCGTTCGACGGCACGGTGGACGACGTGATGATCGCCGCCCGGGCGCCGTACCTGGACGGCCCGCTGGGCCTGCTCGGCCAGGCAGGGGCGATCGGCAAGCGCTCCACGACCGGCGAGCCCTACTTCGGGATCATGGAGTTCGACTCCGCGGACCTCGAGCGGTTCGTGGACAACGGGCGGCTGAACGACCTGATCCTCCACGAGATGGGCCACATCCTCGGCATCGGGTTCAACTGGGTGGGCGAGGGTCGCATCGACGACCTGCTCGTCAACCCCACCTACAACGGCCCGGCGGCGAACGCCGCATGGCACGAGCTGGGCGGCACCGGCCAGGTGCCGGTCGAGGACGGCGGCGGTGTGGGCACCTTCGGGGCGCACTGGCGTGAATCGGTCTTCGACAACGAGCTGATGACCGGCTACAGCGACGGCGACGAGCGCATGAGCCGGATCACGATCGGCGCGCTCGTCGACCGCGGCTACGGCGTGGACCTCGACCAGGCGGACGCCTACGACCTGCCGGGCGCGGGCTTCGGGGCCAACCTGCGGGCGGCGCCCTGGCCGCACCAGCACACCGTGCCGCTGGAGCCGCTGCCGGAGTCGGTCCTGAAGGGCTGACGCCGCTCAGGCGTTCCGGGCCGTCACTCGTTCTGGGCTGTCAGGCGTTCTGGGCCGTCACGCGTTCTGGGCCGTCAGGCGTTCTGGACGGTGCGGGCGAGGATGCCCAGCGTGGCCCGCAGCGCGCCCTCGGAGATGACCGGGAAGATCCCGGCCTCGCGCCATTGCGGCTCGATCCGGGACCAGTCGTAGTAGCTGGTCGCGACGGTCGTCCCCGGCTCGTCGCCGGGCTCCAGGCGGTAGCCGTAGACGTGGCCGATGTTGAGCTGGCCCTCGATCTTCCAGGCGATCTCGCGGTCGGGCTCGAACGTCACGATCCGGATCGTGACGTCGTACAACCCGAGCGGGTAGTCGTTCAGCGCCTCGCGGTCCATGTGCACGACGAACGTGTCGTCGACCGCGGTCACCACGTCGCCCTCCGCGCTCATCAACATGCCCGAGCTGTCGATCGACACGTGGCCCTGCGGATCGGTGAGCACGGCGAAGATCGCGGCCGGCTCCGCGGCGATCGTGCGCGCCACCTCGATGCGCTCGGCGGGTGCGGTCGTGTCGGTCTCGTTCACATCAGGTGACATGCCCCCAGACTGCACGACGCGGTCCGCCCCGCGGGCCGGATCGCGAGCGGCGTCCCGCTCAGGCGGGAAGTGCGACGCCGTGCTCGGCGGCGTAGGCGTCGAGCGCCGCCAGGTAGGTGTCGCGCTGCGTCGGCGACAGCCACGCCACCTCGAACGCGTTGCGGGCGAGGAGCAGGACCTCGGACGCGGTCAGGTCCGCCGCGGCCGCGAGCGCCAGGAAGTTCTCGGTGATGTAGGTGCCGAAGTACGACGGGTCGTCGGAGTTGCAGGTCACCCGGACGCCGGAGCGCAGGAGGTCCGAGATCGGCCCGGCCTTCATGTCGCCGGTCACGAACTCGTTCGAGATCGGGCAGCAGGTGAAGCCGATCCCGCGCTCCCGGACCAGGTCCACGAGCGCCGGGTCCTCGACGATGTTCGTGCCGTGGTCGATGCGGTCCACCTCGATGTCGCGCAGGACCTGGCCGATGTGGCCGATCGATCCGGGCTGGTCGATGTCGCAGTGGCTCGTCAGCAGGAACCCCTCGGCGCGGGCGCGGGCGAACACCGGTGCGAACTTGGACGGCGGGTTGTCGCGTTCGTCGGAGTCGAGCCCGACGGCGATGATCCACTCCTTGTAGGGCAGTGCCTCCATGAGGGTGGCCATGGCGTACTCGGGCTGCATGTCGCGCAGGAAACACATGATCAGGCGCGTGGTCATGCCCAGCTCGTGCTCCGCGGCGATGCAGGCCCGCCGGTACCCGCTGATCACCGTGTCGAACGGGACGCCGCGGCTGGTGTGGGCCTGCGGGTCGAAGAACATCTCGGCGTGCACGACGCCCTGGGAGTGCGCCTTCGTCAGGTAGCCGAAGGCGAGCTCGTAGAAGTCGTCCGCGGTCACGAGGACCCGCATGGCGGGGTAGTAGATCGTGAGGAACGCGGTGAGCGACTCGAGGCGGTAGGTGGCGCGGATCTCCTCGACCGTCTTCTCGGCGAGCTCGATGCCGTTGCGCTGCGCGAGCGCCATCTTCAGCTCCGGCTCGAGCGTGCCCTCGAGGTGCACGTGCAGCTCCGCCTTGGGGAGGCCCTCGATGAACGCCGCGAGCTCGGGGTCCACTCCGTAGGAGGTGGTGGGGTCGGTGAGGTCGATCGACATGGCCCGACCGTATGCCCGCCGGGCGGCCGCCGCCGAGGGCCTCGACCGTCTGTTCAAGCGGTGTTCACACAACCCGGCCGGCAGGGCCGTGCAGGCTCGACGAGCCCGTCACTTCTCACGCCAGCGACGCTCGAACGGCAGCCGCCAGGTGTGCGGGGCGATCATCGAGTGCATGGCCGTCGGTCCCCACGAGCCTCGCCGGTACAGGTGGACCGCGGGCGGGTCGTCGAGGAGCGGCTGGGACACCTCCCACAGCCGCTCGATGCCGGCCGCGCTCGTGAACAGCGTCTGGTCCCCGTGCATGGCGTCGTAGATGAGGCGCTCGTACGCCTCGAGCACGTGCTGTTCGTCCTCGGTCTCCTGCAGGGCGAACTGGAGGCTCAGCTTGTCGAGCACCATCCCGGGCCCGGGTCGCTTGCCGTAGAACGACAGCGAGAGCTTCGGCGAGTCCGACAGGTCGAACGTCAGGTGGTCCGGGCCGTAGCTGCTCACGTTGGACTCGGCGGGGAACATGCTGCGCGGCGGCTCCTTGAACGCGACCGACACGATGCGCGCCCCCTCGGCCATCTCCTTGCCCGTCCGCAGGTAGAACGGCACGCCCGCCCAACGCCAGTTGTCGATCTCGCACCGGAGTGCCACGAAGGTCTCGGTCTCGGAGTCGGCGGCCACCCCGGGTGTGTCGCGGTAGCCCTCGTACTGGCCCCGGGTCACGAACTGCGGGTCGAGGGGCATCATCGACCGGAAGACCTTGTCCTTCTCCTCGTTGATCGCGTCGGGCTCCAGCGCGGTCGGCGGCTCCATGGCCACGAAGGCGAGGATCTGGAACAGGTGGGTCACGACCATGTCGCGGAACGCGCCCGACGAGTCGTAGGTGGTGCCCCGCGTGCCGACCGACAGCGTCTCGGGCACGTCGATCTGCACGTGGTCGATCAGCTGGCGGTTCCAGATCGGCTCGAACAGCCCGTTGGCGAACCGGAACGCCAGGATGTTGAGCGCCGCCTCCTTGCCCAGGAAGTGGTCGATGCGGAACACCTGCTCCGGCTCGAAGATCTCGTCGACCGTCGCGTTCAGGACCTTCGACGTCACCAGGTCGAACCCGAACGGCTTCTCCATGACGATCCGGGCGCCGTGGTGCAGTCCGGTCGCGCCGAGCGTGCGGACCACGTCGGGCGCAGCGGCGGGCGGGATGCTGAGGTAGTGCAGCAGCCGGCACTCGCCGTCCAGGTGGGACTCCATCTCCCGCACCCGGTCGACCAGGCCCGTCGGCCCGAGCGACATCGCCACGTAGCCGAGCTTGGCCGCGAACGAGCGCCAGTCGTCCGGGTCCACGCCGCCGCGGACGAACTCGCGGCAGGCGGCGTGCGCGACCTCGCGGAAGCCCTCGTCGTCCATCTCCTCCATGGACGTGCCCACGATCCGGGTCTCGGGCAGCATGCCGGCGCGGTCCAACCGGAACAGCCCGGGCAGCAGCTTGCGGCGTGAGAGGTCGCCGGCCGCGCCGAACAGGACGATCACGTGGGGATCCAGCGCGGTCACGCCGCCACGCTGTGGATCCGGTGTTACGGCTCTGTTGCCCGGCGGGGGAGAGTGCGTGAACCGGCCGCCCGGAGCCGCGGCTGCACCGACACCCGACGGTACGCTCCGCGGCCGTGGCGACAGTCGGAGAGGTCGGATCGGAGCTGCGCTTCCGCACGGTGCACGGCTACCAGCGGGCGTACCGGATGGCGGGCTCGGGCCCGGCGCTGCTGCTGATCCACGGGATCGGCGACGAGTCGGGCAGCTGGGCCCCCGTGCTGCCCGCGCTCGCCGAGCGCTACACGGTCATCGCGCCCGACCTGCTGGGCCACGGCTCCTCGGACAAGCCGCGGGCCGACTACTCGGTGGCCGCGTTCTCCAACGGCATGCGCGACCTGCTCGACGTGCTCGACGTGGACCGGGTCACCGTCGTCGGCCACTCGCTCGGTGGCGGCGTGGCGGCCCAGCTGGCGTACCAGTACCCGGAGCGCGTCGAGCGCCTGGTGCTGGTCGGGACGGGCGGCGTCGGACGGGAGGTCAGCCCGGTCCTGCGGGCGGCGGCCGCGCCGATGTCGGAGATCGGCATGGTGCCGCTGATGGTCCCCGGCGCCAACGAGGTCGTCGGGGCGGTGCTCGGGTTGCTCGGCCGTCTGGGTGTGGACATCGGCCGCGACGCCGGCGAGGTGGCGCGCGTGCTGCGCGGCATGCCCGACCGGCGTCAGCGCGCCGCGTTCGGCCGCACGCTGCGCGCGGTCGTCGACCGCCACGGCCAGCTCGTCACGATGCTGGACCGCTCGTACCTGGCGGCGTCCATGCCGGTCCTCCTCGCGTGGGGCGACCGCGACGGCGTCATCCCCGTCGAGCACGCGCAGCGGGCGCACCAGGCCATGGCCGGCAGCCGCCTGTCCATCTACGAGGGGGCAGGGCACTTCCCTCACCACGCCGACCCCGACCGGTTCGTCGCCGAGCTCGTGGCGTTCATCGACGAGACCGAGCCGTACCGGAGCAACCGGCGCACCCGCCGGCGCCTGCTGCTGCAGGGGCCCGGCGGCGTCGCGGTCGACGAGCCCGAGGAGCCGGCGCTCCTGGGCTGAGCGGCCTGCTCGACCGGCTGGCGCGTTCCAGTCGAGGGGAAACGTGTCAGGACTCCCTCACATCCTCGGCGCGGGCGCCGATGGGAGGGCGTGGCACGAACGCAGACGACCAGCGCAGTCCTCGCCTCCGGTGGGAGGCTCCCCGTCCTCGTGCTGCGGCGCGACGAGCACGACGCCGCGGTGATGAGCCGCCACCTCCGGCACTCCAACCGGTTGGACGTGGCGATCGCCCGTCCCGCCGACCTGGTGCGCACGCCGCTGCGGTGGCCCGACGACCCCCGCATCGTGCCGCTCGCGCTGTGCGTGCTGTTCCGGGACCGCCCGGGCACCGTGGCGGCGGCCGAGCAGCTCGTGCACCACGTGGGCGACGTGCCGGTGATCGGCGTGCTGGACGTGCCGTACCCCGATGCCGAGACCGCCGACATGGCGGCCGACCTCGTCGGCGCCGGCGTGGAGGACGTGGTCGACATCGACCACCTGACGCCGCTCGTGCTCGAGCAGATCGTCGTCGCCGCGATCGACCGACGCGTGGCCGGCTTCCTCCATCTCGCCGAGGCCGCGTCGCTGCCGACCGACCTGCGCAACACCATCCCGAGCTGAGCCCCGGCCGGCGCCCGAGCCGGCCTCGGGGTGACCCGGGAGACGCGCGCCCGTGATCTCTGACCCGGAGCGCGGTTCAGATAGCCTGCAGCACACTTCCCTGGGGGCCGCCAGCGGGAGCGCACTCCAGCCACGGACCAACGGGTCCAGCCCGAGTCAGGGCCGAGTCGGACGCAGGAGAAGAAGTGCTCCAACTGACCGAGGAACACCAGCTGTTCCGCCAGACCGCGCGTGAGGTCGTCGAGAAGGAGATCGACGCGTACGCGGACGACTGGGAGCGATCGGGCGACTTCCCGGCGCACCAGCTGTTCCGCCGATTCGGGGAGCTCGGCCTCCTGGGCGTGGAGTACGACCCCGCCTACGGCGGCGGGGGAGCGGACCACACCTTCACGATGATCCTGGGCGAGGAGCTGGGTCGCGCCGCCTCGCTCGGCGTCTCGATGGCGATCACCGTCCAGACCGACATGGCCACGCCGGCCCTGCACCGCTTCGGCACGCACGAGCTGAAGGAGCAGTACCTCCGGCCCGCGATCGCCGGCGAGCACGTGGCGGCGATCGGGGTGTCCGAGCCCGACGCCGGCTCCGACGTGGCCGGCCTGCGGACGCGGGCCGTGCGCGACGGTGACGAGTGGGTCATCAACGGCACCAAGCTCTGGATCACCAACGGCACCCAGGCGGACTGGATCTGCCTGCTGTGCCGCACGTCCGACGAGGGCGGCTACCGCGGCATGTCGCAGGTGATCGTGCCGACCGACCTGCCCGGGTTCTCGGTCAGCCGCAAGCTCGACAAGCTCGGCATGCGGGCGTCGGACACCGCCGAGCTCGTCTTCGACGACGTGCGGGTGCCGGTGTCGAACACGATCGGTGAGATCGGCCGCGGCTTCCAGCAGCAGATGGCCCAGTTCCAGAACGAGCGGATGATCGCCGCGTACCAGATGGTCGGGGCCACCGAGCTCGCCCTGGAGCGCACGATCCAGTACCTGAAGGAGCGACAGGCGTTCGGCGCCCCGCTGCTCGCCAACCAGGCGCTCCAGTACGAGCTCGCCGACATCGCCGCGGACCTGGACATGGCGCGGCACCACAACTGGGCCGCGGTCGCCGCCTACCTCCGGGGTGAGGACATCACCCGCCAGGCCACGGTCGCCAAGCTCAAGACCGCCCGGCTCGCCCGTCGCATGGCCGACGTGGCCGTGCAGTTCCACGGGGGCATGGGCTACGTCGAGGAGAACTGGCCCGCCCGCTTCTTCCGCGACACGCGCCTGTGGTCCATCGGGGGAGGTGCGGACGAGGTCATGCTCCGCACCCTCGCCCGCATGAACGGCATCGTCGGCGACTGAGCCGCGCCGACGTGTCCGTCGTACGACGCAAGGACCGCGCCCATCCGGCGAAGGTGGGGGCCGGCGGTGTGGCGCTCGCCGTCGGCGCGCTCGGCGTGGTGTTCGGCGACATCGGGACCAGCCCGCTGTACGCCTTCCGCGAGACGTTCGAGCACTACCACGTGCCCGTCGACCGGGCGAACGTCATCGGCGCCTGCTCGCTGATGCTGTGGTCGATGATCCTCATCGTCACCGTCAAGTACGTGGTGTTCATCCTCCGCGCCGACAACCACGGTGAGGGCGGCATCCTGGCGCTGACCACGCTGGTGGTCGGCCAGGGCAAGAAGGTGACCGGTGTGATGGCCACCCTGCTGCTGCTGGGCCTGTTCGGCATGGCGCTGCTCTACGGCGACGGGGCGATCACGCCGGCCATCTCGGTGCTGTCGGCGACGGAAGGCCTGGAGGTGGCGGCCCCGGCCCTCGATGCGTGGGTGCTGCCGCTCGCGGTCCTGATCCTGCTGGGGCTGTTCGCCATCCAGAACCGCGGCACCGGCACCGTCGGCAAGCTGTTCGGGCCGGTGATGCTGATCTGGTTCATCACGCTCGCCGTGCTCGGCATCACCCGCGTGTCGACCAACCTGGAGATGTTCGAGGCGATCAACCCGCTGCACGCGGCGGAGTACCTGTCGAGCAACGGGCTGCACGGCTTCCTGTCGCTCGGCTCGGTGTTCCTGGTGGTCACCGGCGGCGAGGCGCTCTACGCCGACCTCGGCCACTTCGGTCGCCGCCCCATCCGGATCTCCTGGTTCGCGGTGGCCTTCCCGGCGCTCACGCTCAACTACTTCGGCCAGGGCGCCCTGCTGCTGGACGACCCCGAGGCCATCTCCAACCCGTTCTTCCGGATGGGACCCGAGTGGGCCCGCTGGCCGCTGGTCATCCTGGCCACGTTCGCGGCGGTCATCGCCTCGCAGGCGCTGATCTCCGGCGCGTTCTCCATGACCGTGCAGGCCATGCAGCTCGACTACCTGCCCCGCATGTCGGTGCGCCACACGTCGGCCGACCACGTCGGCCAGGTGTACCTGCCGCTCGTGAACTGGGTGCTCGCAGCCGGCTGCATCGGCCTGGTGCTCGGTTTCCAGCAGTCGTCCTCGCTGGCCGCGGCCTACGGCATCGCCGTCACGGCGACGATGTTCGTGACCACGCTGCTCTTCTACAAGCTGCTGCGGCTCAACTGGGGTTGGGCGGCGCCGCGTGCGCTGGCGCTGTGCGTGCCGCTCGGCGCGCTCGAGCTCGGCTTCTTCGGCGCCAACGTGTTCAAGATCCCCGCCGGCGGATGGTTCCCGCTGCTGGTCGGGTCGCTGATCATGGTCGCGATGACGACGTGGCGGACCGGCCGCCGCGTGGTCGCGGAGCGGCTCAGCGTGGGGCGCGTGCCCATCCGGGACTTCATCGCCCGGCTCCCCGAGGACATCGCCCGCGCGCCGGGCACCGCGGTGTTCATGTTCCGCGGCGACGGCGTGGCGCCGCCGTCACTCCTGGCCAACACCAAGCACAACCGGGTGCTGCACCGGCGGGTGATCCTGCTGTCCGTCGTGACGGCGGCCGAGCCGTACGTGCCCGAATCGGACCGCGTGGAGGTCGAGGAGTTCGGCCGCGGCCTGTGCCAGATCACCCTGCACCACGGCTTCATGGAGGAGCTGAGCGTGCCGCAGGCGATCGACCGGCTCGAGATCGGCGGTGCGGAGCTCGACGTCAACGAGGTCACGTTCTTCCTGGGTCGCGAGACGGTGATCCCGAGCGAGATCGTGTCGATGGCCCCCTGGCGGGAGCGCCTGTTCGCCTTCATGCTGCGGGCCGCGGCCTCGGCGTCGCGCTTCTTCAAGCTGCCGCCGGAGCAGGTGGTCGAGGTCGGCTCCCAGGTCGAGATCTGACCCTCGAGATGCGACCTCGACGATTCTGATCACCAGGAATCGCGCTGGGACACGTTCCCGGTGGTCAGAATCGTTGGGTAGGGTCGGGGCACCAACCGAATCCGGGGAGCTCGGGACACCGGGCTGAGAGGGTGGCTGCAGACGCCACCGACCCGTCTGAACCTGAACTGGGTAATGCCAGCGGAGGGAGCACATGGACACGCCTGACGTGTTCGCGGGGGTCGCCACGCACGTGGTGTTCGCCGGTGGACCACCACCCACGCCTGCGGAGAAATCGGTCCTCCTGGGTCGCCTGACGGCCACGACCGTGACCCGCAGCGTCGCCGCCGACAGCGGCATCGAGCTGGCCGACGCCCTGGGTGTCGGCGCACCGCCCGGCCCCGGCAGCGCAGGAGGACCGCCGCTCGCGGCCGTGCTGGGGGACATGGACTCGGTCGACCCGGCGCGTCTGGCACGCGCCGAGCGGGAGGGGATCCCGGTCGAGCGGTTCCCGTCCGACAAGGACGCCACCGACCTGGAGCTGGCGCTCGACGACGCGGTCGCGCACGCCTCGCCCGGCGACCGCCTGGTCGTCGTCGGGACGACGTCGGGTCGGTTCGACCACGTCCTGGCGACGCTGCTCGTCCTGGCCTCACCGGCGTACGACGACGTCGACCGCGAGGCGTGGCTCGGTGGTGAGGTCGTCCACGTCGTCCGCGGCGCCCGCTCGCTCGAGCTCGGCGAGGGGACGACGTTCTCGGTCCTGCCGCTCCACGGCGACGCGCGCGGGGTGACCGCCCGCGGTGTGCGGTGGGAGCTGCACGGCGAGGTGCTCGCCGCCGGCACCAGCCGCGGCGTGTCCAACGTGGCGGCACGCGCCGTGGTGGACATCGAGGTGGCCCGGGGCACGGTGCTCGTCGTCGTGCCGTCGGCCCAGGACGCGCCACGGGGCGCTTCGCCACCGGACGCACCGCACGCGCACCAGCGCGCAGCAGGGGAGATCGACGACACGGAGGAGGCTCGGTGAGCGGGCATCGACCGGCAGACGGACACCACGACCGGGCGCAGACGCCGCGACGGTCCCGGCGGCGGTGGCTCACCGCGGTGGCGGCGGTGGCGGCGATCTCGCTCGCGGTCGCGGCGTGCGGCGACGACTCGGGCGACGAGGGGTCCGGTTCCGGCGGCGACTCCGAGAAGGTGGTGCGGCTGGTCACCTACGACTCGTTCGCCCTTCCCGAGGACGCCGCCAAGGCCTTCGAGGAGCAGACCGGGGCCAAGATCGAGGTCATCGCGTCCGGCGACGCCGGCGGCATGCTCACCAAGGCGCTGCTGGCCGCCGGCGCACCCGAGGGCGACGTGCTGTTCGGCGTCGACAACACCCTCGCCACGCGGGCAGCGCAGGACGGGCTGCTGGTCCCGTTCACGCCCTCGGGCCAGCAGGCCGACGCGCCGCTGCGTCTCCCCGGCGAGATGGGCAAGCTGCTGACCCCGATCGACCGTGGCGACGTGTGCATCAACGTGGACGCTGCATGGTTCGCCCAGCACGGTCTGGCACCGCCGACCACGATGGCGGACCTGGTGGACCCGACGTACCGGGATCTCCTGGTGGTGACCAGCCCGGTCACGTCGTCGCCGGGCCTGGCGTTCCTGATCGCCTCGATCGACGAGTACGGCGACGGATGGCAGGACTGGTGGCAACAGCTGCGGGACAACGGCGTGCGCGTCCGACCGAGCTGGGACGACGCCTACAACACGGACTACACGGTGTCGGGCGGTGACCGGCCGCTGGTCTTGTCCTACGCCTCGTCGCCGCCCGCCGAGGTCGTGTTCAGCGAGGGTGCGCGCACCGAGCCGGCGTCGTCGGTGATGGCCGACTCGTGCGTGCAGCAGGTGGAGTACGCCGGTCTGCTGGCGGGTGCGGAGCACCCCGACCTGGGCGAGGAGCTGATCCGGTTCATGCTCACGCCGGAGTGGCAGCGGTCGCTGCCGCTGTCGAACTTCGTGTTCCCTGCCGTGGGGGGCACGGAGCTGCCGCCGGAGTTCGAGCGGTGGGCGGTGCTGCCCGACGACTCACGAGCCGTGTCGGCCACCGAGATCGGTGAGCATCGGGACGACTGGATCGAGCAGTGGCGATCGATCATGGAGTGATCGCGGCGCGGTCCGGGTCCATGCCGCGTGCCGCTCCCCGACGCCGGGCCGGTGGTCGCACCGCCGGTGGCCGATCGGTGGTCGGGGTCGTCGCGGTCGCACTCGTGGCGGTGGCGGTCGCGGTGCCCGTCCTGGCGGTGCTGGGGCGGGCGCTACGTCCCGGCGGCGAGTGGAGCCTGGACGCGCTCGAACGGATCCTGTCGTCGGGCCGGACCTGGCGGCTGCTGGCGCTGACGGTGGGGCAGGCAGCGGCGTCCACCGCTCTCACCGCAGCGGTCGGCCTACCGCTGTCGTGGGTGCTGGCGCGCTACCGGTTCCCGGGACGTGGCGCGGTCCGCACCGCGGCCATGGTGCCGTTCGTCCTGCCGTCGGTGGTGCTCGGCACCGCGATCGCCTCGGTGCTCGGCCCCTCAGGACTCGTCGACGCCCGCGGCACCTGGTGGCCGGTGTTCGCCGCCCACGTGTGCTTCAACCTGGCGGTGTTCGTGCGGGTGGTCGGCGCCGCCCTCGACGGCCTGGACCCCGGGCTCGAGGACACCGCTCGCACCCTGGGGGCGACGCCGGCGGCCGCGGCGCGGCGCGTGCTGTTCCCCGCCGTCGCGCCTGCGGTGCGGGCCGCGGCGATCGTCGTGTTCCTG
>JAEXGP010000164.1 GCA_023450775.1 Actinomycetes bacterium
ACATCCGCGTCAACGGCATCGCCACGGGGTCCATCGCCACCTCCGCGCTCGACACGGTCCTGACCGACGACGGGCTCCGGACCGCCATGGAGCAGGCCACCCCGCTGCGGCGCCTGGGCGATCCGGAGGACATCGCGGCGGGCGTCCTGTATCTGTGCTCGCCGGCGGGCAGCTTCATCACCGGCAAGCTGCTGGAGATCGACGGCGGGACCGAGGCGCCGACGCTCGGGCTGGGGCTGCCGGACCTGGAGCCCGGCCCCGCCGACTGATCGCCTACCGCACGGCCGCGCCGTGTGGTGTTCTTCACTACCCTTCGTGGTCGTTCTGACGCGCTCCGTCGCTACGCTGGGAGGGTGTTGCGGTGGGCTGCGAAGCGGAACGACGAGGGCGACGTGCGTCAGGTCGCGTTCGAGGACCTGCTCGACCGCCTGTTCGCTCGCTTCCTGAGCGTCTCGACCGCGGACCTCGAGGGCGCGCTGCAGGCCAGCGTCGAGGAGCTGGGCCGGTTCGTCGGCGTGGACCGCAGCTACATCATCCGCCACGACTGGAACGACCGGACGTCGTCGATGACGCACGAGTGGTGCGCGCCCGGCGTCACCCCGTCGTTCGAGATGGAGCAGCGGATCCCCATGTCGACGGGGCCGCGCCAGCAGCAGCGACTGGAGGCGCTCGAGGTCAGCCAGATCCCGGACGTCGCCGCACTCGGCGAGGGGTGGGAGCAGGACCGGGCCTACCTCGAGTCGGAGGGCATCACCGCCATCCTCGAGGTGCCGTTCTCGCTCGGCGAACGTCTGGCGGGGGTGATCGGGTTCGACTCGGTGAGCGGCCCGGTGCAGTGGCGGCCCACCGACGTGACGGCGCTCAAGGCCGTGGCGTCGCTCTTGGCGAACGTGCTCGCGCGCCGTGCGACCGAAGCGACCCTCAACGACACGCTGCAGGAGCTGCGCGCCGTGTTCGGCAGCGCGCCGGTGCCGCTGATGCTGCTCGACCACGAGGGCGTGGTGCTCCGCGCCAACGCGAGCGCGTCCGAGATGTTCGGCCTCACCCCCGAGGAGCTCGTCGGCTCGAACTGCCTCCAGAGGATCGAGCCCTCCGACCTGGAGACCGTCGCGCCGCGGTGGATCAACATGCTGGAGGTCGACGGCGCGGACTCCTCCACCGACGAGGTCCGGTTCCTGACCCCGGCCGGCTACCGCTGGCACCGCGTCGACGCCACCGCGACGCGGGATCCCGACGGCCGGTTCCGGTACTCCACGGTGCACATCGTCGACGTGGACGACGCGCGCCGCACCGCCAACCAGCTGGGTCGCAGCGAACGACGGTTCGGCTCGCTCGTCGAGAACCTGCCCGACGCCGTGATGCGCTTCGACCAGAACCACCGGGTCACCTTCGCCAACGCGGCGGCGATCAGCACCAGCCAGAACATGGCGGCGGCCGGCACGGTCATGCGGGCGGGCTGGCCACGGCTCGAGCGCACGTCGGCGAGCACGCTGCGCGAGTCGCTGACCACGGTGTTCGCGAAGGGCCGGCCGATCACCGTCGAGTACCCGGTCGGCTCGGGTGCCGCCGAGATGTGGTGCGAGTCCACGTTCGTCCCCGAGTTCGCCGCCGACGGCACGGTCGAGTCCGTCCTGCTCGTCGCCCGCGACATCACCCACCGTCGCGTGGAGGAGGCGGAGCTCGCCCACCGCGCCTCGCACGACACGCTCACCGGTCTGCCCAACCGGTCGCTCCTGCTCGCGCTGCTCGCCGAGGCCAGCGCGGCCCGCGACGGCGCGGCCGACGACCGCGCCCTGGCCCTGCTCTTCCTGGACGTCGACCGGTTCAAGACCGTGAACGACACGCTCGGGCACGGCATCGGCGACGAGCTGCTCTGCCGCGTCGCCGACCGCCTGGGCTCCGTGCTCCGGCCGTCGGACACGCTCGCCCGCCTTGGCGGCGACGAGTTCACGGTGCTGCTGCCCGACGTGGGGCCCGGCGAGGCGGTGCTCGTGGCGAACCGCCTGCAGCAGTCGCTCCAGGACCCGATCGACATCGACGGGGTGACCTTCCGGTTGACCATGTCGATCGGCGTGGTCGAGTCGGCGGAGCCGGCCGGTCCCGCGGACCTGCTGCGGTGGGCCGATGCCGCCATGTACGAGGCGAAGGCCCAGGGTCGCGACTGCGTCTGCACGTTCGACGAGCGGATGCGCGCCGAGGTGAGCGAGCGCAACGAGCTCGACCGCGACCTGACCGGCGCCCTCGACCGCCGCGAGTTCGTCCTGCACTACCAGCCCGAGGTGGACCTGGAGTCCGGGGCGATCGTCGGGTGCGAGGCGCTGGTGCGCTGGCACCATCCGGTCAAGGGGATCATGTCGGCGGACCGCTTCATCTCGCTCGCCGAGGAGAACGGGACGATCGTTCCCCTGGGTCGGTGGGTGCTGCGCGACGCGTGCCGGACGGTGGCCCGATGGCGGTCCGAGGCCGTCGTCGACGAGGACTTCGTGCTGCGGGTGAACCTGTCCGCGCGCCAGATCGACCAGGCCGGCCTCGCGACGGAGGTGGCCGAGCTGCTCGCCGACACCGGGCTCCCGCCGGCGCAGCTCTGCCTGGAGATCACCGAGACCGCGCTCATGCGCGACGTCCGGGCCGGCCTGCAGGCGCTCACCGAGCTGCACGACGTGGGCGTGCGCCTGGCGGTCGACGACTTCGGCACCGGCTACAGCTCCCTCAGCTACCTGAAGCGGTTCCCGCTCGACGTGCTGAAGGTCGACCGCTCGTTCGTCGACGGCCTGCCCGACGAGGCCCACGACGTGGCGATCACCACCGCGATCCTGGAGCTGGCGCGTTCGCTCGGCCTCAGCGTCACCGCCGAGGGCGTGGAGACCCCGGAGCAGCGCGACGCGCTGCTGGCCATGGGCTGCCGCCATGCGCAGGGCTACCTGTTCAGCCGACCGGTCCCCGAGGCCGATCTGGTCGCTCGGCTGGCGGCCCAGTCGTCCGACCCGACGCCCGACGCCTGCCACGGTGGCGGCCCGGCGCGCACCCGCCACGAGGTCGCCCCGCCCGTGCCGGTGCCCACGCGCGAGTGACCGGGCGGCACCGGCACAGAACTAGAACCTGTTCTCGTTCTGTGGATAGGGTGCCCGTCGGACCGGCACCGGGCCGGTCCTCTCGGATCCCGAGGGGGGACCCATGCCGGCCGTCCTGACCGAACGCGACGGGCACCTGCTCGTCGTCACGCTCAACCGCCCCGAGCGCCAGAACGCGATCAACGGCGAGATGCTCGTCCTGATGCTCGACGCGTTCCGCGAGGCGGACGAGGACCCCGACATCCGGGCGATCGTGCTCACGGGTGCGGGCGGCAACTTCTGCTCCGGCGCCGACCTCAAGGACATGGCCGGCGGCTTCTCCGAGAAGAACGACGCCGTCGTGGACGTCCAGGCCCGCATGGCCGAGGACCCCGACCTGCACTGGAAGGCGCTGCTGCGCTCGTGGCGGCCCGGTGTGCCGATCATCCTGGCGGCCGAGGGCACGGCGATCGCCGGCGGCACCGAGCTGCTCGGCGCCACCGAGATCCGCGTGGCCGGCGAGTCGGCCAAGTTCGGCATCTCCGAGGTGAAGTGGTCGCTGTACCCGATGGGTGGCTCGGCGGTCCGCATCCCCCGCCAGATCCCCTACACGATCGCCGCGGAGCTGCTGCTGACCGGCGAGCACATCAGCGCCCAGCGCGCGCTCGAGATCGGCCTGATCGGCCACGTGGTGCCCGACGGCCAGGCACTCGACAAGGCCAAGGAGATCGGTCACCGCATCGGCGAGGGCGGGCCGCTCGCGGTGCGCGCGCTGCTGAAGACGCTGCGCGAGACGAACGGCATGCGCGAGACCGAGGCGTTGGACTACGAGTTCACCTACGGGTGGGACGTGTTCGCGTCCGAGGACGCCAAGGAGGGCCCGCGGGCCTTCAAGGAGAAGCGGAAGCCCAACTTCCAGGGCAAGTGAGCGCACCACGGGTGCAACGGAGCAGGACAGGGAAGCGGAAGCCCAACTTCCAGGGCAAGTGAGTTCGTAGAGCGATCGCACCCGACGGGGGGACAGGACATGGATCTCGGACTGCAGCTCGGCTACTGGGGGCAGCTGCCCTCGTCGGACTGGGTGGAGCGCGCGGTCGAGGCCGAGCGCCTCGGCTTCACGTCCGTGTGGACCGCCGAGGCGTGGGGCTCCGACGCCCTGTCGCCGCTCGCCTACCTGGCCGCGAAGACGGAGCGCATCGCACTCGGCACGTCGGTCATGCAGCTGGCGGCGCGGACGCCGACCGCCACCGCCATGTCGGCGATCACCATGGACCACCTGTCGAACGGCCGGTTCCGCCTGGGACTCGGCGTGTCCGGTCCGCAGGTGGTCGAGGGGTGGTACGGCCGCCCGTCGGACAAGCCCCTGGCCCGCACGCGCGAGTACGTCGAGATCATCCGTCGTGTGGTCGCGCGGGAGGAGCCGCTCGACTTCCAGGGCGAGTTCCACCAGCACCCGTACAGCGGTGAGGGCTCGGTCGGGTTGGGCAAGTCGCTCAAGTCGATCGTGCACCCGCTCCGGCGCCACATCCCGATCTACCTGGGCGCCGAGGGCCCCAAGAACGTCACGCAGACCGCGGAGATCGCGGACGGCTGGCTGCCGCTCTACTACTCCCCGTTCCGCCAGGACGTGTACGCCGACCAGCTCGCCGGCGCCAAGGACGACTTCGAGGTGGCGGCGCTCGCCGTGTTCCACGTGACCGAGGACGACCGGGACGAGACGATCGCGGACGCGCTCGCGGTCACCCGGGCCATGCTCGCCTTCTACATCGGAGGCATGGGGGCGAAGGGCCAGAACTACCACACCAAGCTCGCGGCCCGGATGGGCCTGGGCGAGCAGGCGCTGCGCATCCAGGAGATGTTCCTCGACGGCCGCGGCGACGAGGCCGTGTTCGAGGTGCCGGTCGAGTTCGCGGACGAGATCTCGCTGGTCGGCACGCCGGCGCGCATCGCGGACCGGGTGGCGGCGTGGAAGGAGTCCGCGGTGACCGAGATCCTCGTCGCCGCGGGCACCGTCGACCAGGTCCGTCAGGCGGCCGAGATCATCCTCCCGGTCTGAGCGGCCGGGAGCGGAAGGACGGTCTGAGCGGCCAGGCGTTTCGTTCCACCTTTTCGACGCTGCAGCGTCGAAAAGGTGGAACAGAACCGGTGGTCAGGCCGGGGCGAGCTCGCGGGCGGCGACGCCCGGGGCCACCAGCGGCCAACCGATCTCACGCTCGTACGCGTAGCTGACGTCGAACAGCTCGGCGTCACGGTGGTGGCGGGCCATGACCTGCAGCCCGACGGGCAGACCGTCGACCGAGCCGGCGGGGATCGACACGGCCGGGTTGCCGTAGATGTTCGAGATGATCGTCAGGCCGCCCATGGTGACGAGGTCGGGCACCCGCTCGACCACCAGCTCGATGAGCCGGTTGGAGAGCTTGGGGAACGCACCGTTGGCCATGCGCACGCTCGCCATCAGGCCGCGGAAGGCGCCGCGGGCCACCGACGACGACTTGGCGCTGTCCAGGAACGTGGCCGTCGGGCTCGACGTGGCCGCGTCGGCGGCGAACGCCGGGCCGGGGTTGGTGGCGCAGATGATGTAGTCGACCTGCTCGAAGGCGGAGGCCATGGCCTCGTTGGCCTGCAGTCGCTGCGCCTCGGCCACTGCGGCGAGGTTCAGGTTGTAGGTCGTCTGGGCGAGCATGAGGCCGAGCGCGATCTCGTCGGTGAGGTCGTCGGCGCACGCGGGCCACAGGTCGTCGAGCTCGGCGAGCAGCGTGGACAGGTTGCCCATGGCCCACTGCGCCGCCAGGTTGGGCAGGTCGAGCTCGATGTCGACGGGCACCATGCCGGTGACCTCGAGCAGCGCCGCGGCCCGCTCGCGGATCTCGCGCTCCACGCCCGGCTCGAGCGTGACGCCGGCGATCGACGGGAGGATCGCCACCTTTCGGCCCGCGAGGTCGGTGGAGCCCAGGTTGCGCTCCCAGCCGCCGGGGTTGGGGAGGCTGGTCGGGTCCCGGGGGTCCTCGCCGGCGCACACGTCGAAGTGGCGGGCGGCGTCGCGGACCGAGCGGGCCAGGCAGCCGAGCACCACGGTGCCGGGGCGGGAGAAGGCGTGCGGGCCGCGGGACATGCGGCCGAACGTGCCCTTCATGCCGAACAGGCCGTTGTAGCCGGCGGGGATGCGGATCGAGCCGCCGCCGTCGCCGCCGTTGGCGATCGTGACGAGGCCGCCGGCGACCGCCGCCGCGCTGCCACCCGACGAACCGCCCACGGTGCGGCCGTGGCGCCACGGGTTGTGCGCCACGCCGTTGAGCTTGGTGACGCCCACGTTGAGGCCCCCGAACTCCGAGGCGGTGGTCAGGCCCACCGGGTTCGCGCCGCCGTCCTCGATGAAGCGACGGGTGGACTCCGCGGTGAAGTTCGCGATCCGGTCCTTGAACACGAGCGATGCGCCGGTGTCGGGCCAGCCCTCCACCTGCTCCAGCTCCTTGATGCCGACGGGCACGCCGCCGAACGGCTTGGACAGGTCGGCCTGCTCGGCGGCGGCGAACGCGCGCTCGGGGTCGAGGAAGGAGAAGCAGTTCAGGTCGCTGGCGGCGATCGCGTCGAGGGTCGCCTGCAGCTCCTCGACCGGGGACCGCTCCCCCGCCCGGAAGGCGTCGACCAGCGAGCAGGCGTCACCCAGCCAGGGGCCGTCGCCCGACGAGGAGCCGTTGACGGAGTCGGTGTGAGTGTCAGCCATGTCCTCCATGGTCGCACACGAGTCGAACGCCGTTCACCCCGGGTCTGATCGGACATTTGTGGACGCCGCCGTCCGAGGGCGTCCGTCCGGCGTCGGGGATGCCGCGATCACCCCGCTGTCACCGACGTCGACGCCCGGATGGGCGGCCCGGGCGGACGTCACGCCCGACCTCCCCGGCGGCGTCGGGCCCCGCGGCTTGAATGGGCCCATGCCACGTCAGACCGAACTGTTCGAAAGTGGGTACGCCCGGGAGATCATCGAGGTCCCGGTCACGCAGGAGCTCGGCGAGTCGTTCATGGCGTACTCGCTGTCGGTCATCACGTCGCGGGCCATCCCCGACGTGCGCGACGGCCTCAAGCCCGTGCAGCGGCGGATCCTGCACGCCATGGCGGACATGGGCATGCGGCCCGACCGTCCGCACCGCAAGTGCGCCAACGTCGTCGGCGAGACGATGGGCAAGTATCACCCGCACGGGGACGGGGCGATCTACGACGCGCTGGTCCGCATGGGCCAGTCCTTCGGCCGCAACATCACGCTGGTCGACCCGCACGGCAACTTCGGCTCGCTCGACGACCCACCGGCCGCCTACCGCTACACCGAGTGCCGCCTCACCGAGGCCGCCATGGAGATGCTCGCCGAGATCGACGAGCAGACCGTGGAGTTCCGTCCCACGTTCGACGGCGAACGCCAGGAACCGCTCTACCTGCCGGCACGTCTCCCCAACCTGCTCGTCAACGGCACCTCGGGCATCGCCGTCGGCATGGCCACCAACATGGCGCCGCACAACCTGGGCGAGGTGTACGAGGCCATCAAGCTCGTCATGACCAGGCGGCGCCCCAAGCCGACCACCGCCGAGCTCATGGCCGTGCTGCCCGGCCCCGACTTCCCGTCGGGCGGCATCGTGGTCGACGAGGGCCTGGCCGAGGCGTACGAGACCGGCCGGGGGAGCGTCCGCATCCGGGCCACCACCGAGATCGTCGACCTCACCCGCGCCCGCCAGGGCATCGTCGTCACCGAGCTGCCGTACCTGGTCGGGCCCGAGCGCGTGGTCGGGCGCATCCAGGAGCTCATGCGCAACGGCAAGCTGCCGCTGGTCACCGACGTCAAGAACACCTCGGACCGCCACACCGGCCTCCGCATCGAGATCGAGCTGCGCCCCGGCGCCAACGCCAAGGCCGTGCTCACGGAGCTGTTCCGCCTCACGCCCATGGAGGACACGTTCGGCATCAACAACGTGGTCCTCGTCGACGGCACGCCGCGCACGGTCGGTCTCCACGAGCTGTGCCAGCACTACATCGACCACCGCCTGGACGTCGTCCGGCGCCGCACCGAGTTCCGGCTCGACAAGGCCCGCCGCCGGCTGCACCTCGTCGAGGGCCTCCTGATCGCGCTCGACGCGATCGACCTGGTCGTGTCGATCATCCGCTCCTCCGAGGACGCGGCCGAGGCGCGCGACCGGCTCATGGAGGAGCTGTCGCTCACCGAGGTCCAGGCCGTGCACATCCTGGACATGCAGCTCCGCCGGCTGACCGCGCTGGCCAAGCTGGAGCTCGAGGCCGAGGCCGGCGAGCTCAGGGGCCGGATCGACGACTTCGAGAAGATCCTGGCGTCCGACAAGCGGCAGCGGACGATCGTCCTGAACGAGCTCGAGGAGATGGTCGGCAACTACGGCTTCGAACGGCGCAGCCGGATCATCACCCCCGACCACCTGGACGACGTCACGCTCGAGGAGGCCGAGGCGGAAGAGGCCGCCAACCGCGTCGAGGAGCCGTGCGTCGTGGCGCTGACCACGAGCGGCATGATCGGCGTCGAGCCGGTCAGCGGACCCAAGCCCGCGACCCCGGGCCGCCACGACGTGCTCGCACAGCGGGTGGCGACCACCACACACTCGCAGCTGGCGGCAGTGACGTCCCGGGGTCGGGTGTTCCCCGTCGCGGTGGGTGCCGTGCCCGAGGTGACCGGACGCTCCCGCGGCACCGCCATCACCGACCTCGTGCCGCTCGACAAGGGAGAGAGCGTCCTCACGCTCGTCGCCGGGAACGGCGCCGCCGCCGACAGCGAGGCCGCGCCTCCGCCGGTCCTGCTGGTGACGGCCCAGGGCGTCATGAAGCGGGTGGCCACCGCCGACCTGTTGGCGCTCGCCGCCGGCAGGCCGGCCATCAAGCTCAAGCCCGGCGACCGCGTCGTCGCCGCGACCGCGGCACCCGACGGCACCGACCTCGTGGCCGTCGCGTCCAACGCCCAGGCGCTGCGCTGCGAGGCCGCCTCGGTGCCGGTCCAGGGCCCGGGCGCCGGCGGCGTGGGCGGCATGAAGCTCGGCGACGGCGCCTCCGTCGTCGGCGCCGGCAACGCCGGCCCGGGTGCCATCGTGCTGACGGTCAGCGACGCCCAGACCGCCAAGGTCACCGACGCCGACGAGCTGCCGGTCAAGGGTCGAAACACCGGCGGCCTGCGCATCACCAAGTTCCGCGCCGAGAAGCGCCTCGAGTGGGCCTACGTCGGCCCCGACACCGGCGTGCTCGTGGTCGTCGGCACCGAGGACGCCCCCTCCAAACCCGACCCCACACCCGAGACGCTCACCCTCCACGCCACCGGCCGCGACCTGGCATCGAAGGCGACGAAGCGGCGGTGGCTCGGGACGGGAGTCTCGCGCTGGTAGCGCTACCGACTTGAACGGGCCCGGTGGAACCGTGCTCACGTTCCACGGGTCCGGACCGCCACACGGCACCGCATCCCGGACCTACTCCCCCGCTTCGCTCCTCCAACGGTCCGTGCTGCGGCACCGTCCGTCGGCCCTCCTTCCG
>JAEXGP010000261.1 GCA_023450775.1 Actinomycetes bacterium
GGCCGAGCTCGCGCCGCCGCTCCCCCACCGACAGCAGGAGGGTGTTGACCACGCCGATCAGCGCCTGCACGAGCGTGAACAGGAGCATCCACTCGATCACACGCTGGAACCCGAGCAGCACCTCGGAGCGCCGCTCCACGAACGCCTCGGGCTGCAGCACCGACGTGACGCCCGACCGCGCCGCGAGCTCCTCCACCTGGGCCCGGCTCGCAGCGTCGTCGGGCTGGAGGGCCACGAGCGCGGCGATGTCGGTGGTGGCGGGCACCTGGCGCTTCACCACCGCCCGATCCAGCACCATGTCGCCGAGCAGCAGGTCGCCCGACGAGTAGACGCCGGCCACGCGGAGCGTCTCGGCGCCCGTGCTCGTGAACGTGATCGGCAGCGAGGAGCCGACCTCGATCCCGAGCTCGTCGGCCAGGCGGGACGACACGATCACGCTCGCGGCGTCCAGGCCGGCGGGCGCCTCGCCCACCCAGCGCGGCCGGAGCAGCGAGTTGAAGTTGGCCATGTCGAAGCCGGTCATGCGCACGGCACGGGAACCGACCCAGCCCCGGCCGATCTCCCACCCGCTCGCCGCCGCCACCGTGTCCAGGTCGGAGATCTTGGCGACGAGGTCAGCCGGGAGGCCGCCCTTTGTGAACGTGCCGGAGTCCACGACCAGGTCGGCCTGCACCAGGTCCTTCACCTCGCCGTCGACCGAGCTGGCGAAGGATGCCAGGAACACGGCCAGACCCGAGACGACCGCCGTCGCCAGGATGAGCGCCGCGGCGGTGGCGGCGGTGCGCGAGCGGTGCCGCGAGACGTCACGTGAGGCGATCGTGCGCAGCGCGGGCGGGCGGAGCGGCAGCACCCGGACCGCGCCCGACACCAGGCCCGACAGGACCAGCGGCAGCAGGCCGAGCACGCACACGGCCGCGGCCGTGCCGAGCCCCAGGGCCACGGGGTTCATGCCCGCCTCGCCCCGGGACACGAGGAGCGCGGCGGCCAGGCCGAGCACCACCGCGACCACGCCGATGCGGGCCACCGACTGGCCCAGCGTGCGGGGCGCCGGCGCGGCGGCGTGGCTCACGGCCTCGATCGGTGGGACCCGGCAGGCCCGGAACGCGGGCAGGACCGCGGCGACGACCGTGGCCACCACGCCGATCACCACCGCCCACGCCAGCGCCGAGAACGACACCGCCGAGCCGGCGACCGGCACCGACGTGTTGAGCGCCCCCAGCGCCGCCTCGATCAGGCGACCGAGCAGGAGACCCAGGGGCGCGCCGAGCAACGAGGCGACGAGCGCGAGCGACGCCGCCTCCACCAGCGCGGCGGTGAGCAGCTGCCACGGCTTGGCGCCCACCAGGCGGAGGCCGGCGAACGTGCGCCGCCGCTCGGCGTAGAGCAGCGCCAGCGAGTTGCCGACCGTCACCATCCCGACGATGAGCGCCAACCCGGCGAAGCCGAGGATGAGGCTGCGCACGAGCGTGAAGCTGCGGTCCACGCTCTCCTGGCGGTGCTCGGCGGCGGTGGCGCCGTCCACCACGTCGATCCCCGGCGGCAGCATGGCGGCGATGGCGGCCCGGACCTGGTCCTCGTCGGCGCCGGGCTCGAGGAGCACGTCGACGGTGTTGTCGTCGGTCGGCCGCTCGAAGCGGACCCGAGCCTCCTCGGTGGTGAGCAGCGCCAAGCTCGAGCCCGGCGGCAGCCCACCGCCCTCGGTCCGAACGATGCCCGAGATCGTGTACGGCGCCGCACCGGCGCGGCCGACGACGATGACCTCGTCGCCCACCCCCACGCCGCCGGCGCTCGCGGAGCGCGAATCGATCGCCACCTGCTTCGCAGTGGTCGGCGGGCCGCCCTCGGCGAACTCGTAGGGCGACAGGCGGGGGTCGGTCGGGAAGTTGGCGCCGATCGGCTGCTCGGTCAGCCCGAGAGGGACGAGCGTGTTGCCGTCGGGCCCGACGAGGGGTGCGGTGTCCTCGATGCGCGGCGACGCCGCCGCCACGCCGGGCGCCTGCTCCACCGCCGCACCGACCGCGGCGGGCACCAAGCGACGGACCTGCTCGGTCGGCGACTCGTACGCGACGCCGCCCTCGACCACCAGCTCCGCGGGCCCGGCGCCCGCGGCGGCGAGGTTGTCCAGGCCCGTCCCGACGCGGTCCAGCAGGTTCAGCGCACCGGCCAGGTACCCGACCGACAGCGCGATCGCGACGGTGGCGAGCAGCAGGCGCCGACGTTGGCGGAGCAGGGCGGCCAGCATCCGCCGCAGCCACCCCCCGGGCCATCCACCCGACCGACGACCCGGGGATCGGCCGGAGCCTCGACCGACCACCTCGGACACGTCCCTACGCTACCGGGCGGCGGGGATCAGCTGGTGGCGACGTCGAGCACCGCGTCGACGTCCTCGGAGCAGAGCACGCCCTCCACGCCGCGGCCGTCCACCACGAGCGCCCACCACGACCGGCCACGACCCAGGCGCCCGACCACGGACTCGACGGACTCGGTGGGGTGGACGCGGGGCAGGGCGACGAGCGGCTCGGCCAGCGAGCGCACCGGGACCGAGCCACGGTGGGCGGGCGGGATGCGGGCGACGGCGTCTCGGGTGACGAGCGCGCCGACGGCACCGCGGTCGTCGAGCACGGGCACGAACACCGCCCGGGGCTGGGCGGCGAACACCCGCTCGAGCTCGGCCACCGACGTGGCCGGACCGAGCGCGGCCGGCAGCTCGCGCTGCAGCTCGCCGATCGGATGGTGCAGCAGCTCCGGCTGGTCGGCGGCGTCCTTCCACTGCGATCGGGCGGCGACGAAGAGGAAGAGACCGAGGGCGAAGATCCAGGCGCCGCTCCAGCGGTCGCCCACCGGGAAGAAGAGCACGATCGCGCCGGCGACCATGACGCCGGCCAGCACCTGGCCGATCATCGACGCCGTCCGGGTGGCTGGACGCTTGCGACCCGAGCGCCGCCACAGCATGGCCCGGAGCATCCGTCCGCCGTCGAGGGGGAAGGCCGGCAGCAGGTTGCTCACCGCCAGCACGACGTTGATGGCCGACAGCCAGATGAGCAGTCCGAGCAGCACGCGGGACCCGTCCAGGCGGTCGATGCCCCACGCCCCGACCCCGGCGACCACGGCCATCACCATGCTCATGGCGGGACCGGCGGCGGCGATGCGGAACTCGGCGCCCGGCTCGTCGGCGTCGCCCTCGAGCTTGGCGACCCCGCCGAAGAGCCACAACGTGATCTCGACCACGTGCACGCCGTTGCGCTGGGCCACGTAGCTGTGCCCGAGCTCGTGGCCGACGAGCGACACCAGGAAGCCGATCACCCCCAGGAACGCACCGAACCAGTAGGCGCTGGTCGGGAACCGCGGGGCGATGTTCGGCAGCGACACCTGCGCCAGGCTGATCGCGAGGAGGACGCTGACCAGCACCACGCCACCGTTGACGCCGATGGGCACGCCGAGGAGTCGGCCGAGTCGGAGGTGGGTGCGCACATCGGGCAGGGTACCGGCTGCCGTGTTGGCACCGGCTTCGCCGGGCTGCTCCGATGAGAGCCCGTCCAGCCGGGGCAGAGGCCCGCCGGCACGCCATCGAGCGCCCTCCGGGGCGCAGACCAGGAGCCCGCCATCCCGTGAGCACGACCCCCTCGACCGACCGGCTGGTGGTCCGGCGCGTCACGGAGCCCGCGCTGCTGGCCGCGCTGCTGCGCAAGGAGCCGGTCAACCCGGTCGACGGCGGCGACGACCCCGCGACCTTCGAGCGGGCGCTGGCCGACCGGACCGACACCGACCGCCGCGTGTTCGCGCTCGTCCGGCCCGACGGTCCCGACCACCCGCGCACCGTCGTGTGGGTGGCGCTGACCGTCGGCGTGCCGGACTCCCTGGTCGACCTGCTCGACGACCGGCCCGCCACCGATCCGGCGACGGCCGACACCGCGGTGTTCTGGTCGATCTGGAACGCGGACCGCGACGTGGCCGGCGTCGGGACCGGCGTCGACCTGATCCTCGGCGCGGCCGAGCAGCTGCGGACCGAGCTCCCTCAGCTGCGGACCTTCGTGACGCTGTCGCCCGCGCCGGGGTTCCGGCGGTGGCTCGACGCCGCGATCGCGGACGGGACCCGCGCGGTGGACGTCGCGGATCCCGCTGCGCTTTCCGGTGCGGCCGCGACCTACCTGACGTCGCGCCGGCCCGACGGCCGCCCTCTCGACGCCGTCGCCCGCTTCCACCTGCGCAACGGCGCCCGGCTCTGGCGGATCGACCCGGGCGCGGATCCGAGCGACCGCGGCGACCAGCGGTCGTACGGACTGATGGTGAACTACCGCTACGACCCCGAGGACCGCGCCGCCAACCGGCGGCTCCTGGACTCGGGCGGCGTGGCGGTCGGCGAGTCGGTGCAGGCCCTGCTCGACGCCTGACCCGCCACCGCCTCGGTCTCTGACGCCACTGGAGGACCGCAGCCGTACTCAGCTGTCACGAGAACCGCTGCCGCCCGGCGGGAGTGCTCAGGCCGGCGGGAACAGCGCCGCCACGTCCTCCGGCGTGGTGACCGGGTTGACCAGGCAGTAGCGCAGCACGGTCTCGCCCAACCAGGTGGTGGGGACCACGAAGCCCACCTCGCGCTCGGCCAGGTCCGCGCAGAACTCCCAGTACTGCTGGGCGGCCCAGCCCTTCCGGCGCACCAGCAGCACCGACAGCTCGGGCTCCATCACCACCTCGAGGTGATCGGTCGCCCGGGCCAGCTCCGCTGCCGCGACCGTCACCTCAATGGTCCGGTCGACGGCCTCGGTGTACGCGTCGGTGCCGTAGGTGGCGAGCGAGAACCAGAACGGGAGTCCCCGCGCCCGGCGACTCAAGTGTGGCGCGTAGTCGCTGGGGTTCCACTCCCCCTCCGCGTTGACCGCGTCCAGGTACGCCGCCTGCTGTGTGAACGTCTGCCGCGCCAGGTCCGGTTCGCGGTAGACGATCGCCGCGCAGTCGTAGGGGGCGAACAGCCACTTGTGCGGATCGATGGTCATCGAGTCCGAGCGCTCGATGCCGTCGAAGAGGTGTCGCCGCGAGGTGGAGCACAACGCCCCGCCCCCGTAGGCGGCGTCGACGTGGAACCAGGCGTCCAGGCGGGTGGCCAGCTGGGCCGCGCCGGCCAGGTCGTCCACGCCGCCGGTGTTGGTCATGCCGCCCGTGGCGACGACCGCCACCACCGAGTCCGAGATCGCGTCCAGGTCGTCGAGCACGGCGCCATCGAGCTCGGACGGACGGAACCGGCCCAGCGCGTCGCCCGGCACCACGAACGGCTCGAGGTCGAGCAGGTCCAGCGCCGCGCCGACCGACGAGTGGGCGCCGCTCGACACGACGACCACGGGCCGGGCTCCGGCCTCGAAGGTCGACGTGGCACCCGACGGTCGCCGGGACCGCCACACGTGACGGGCCACCGCCAGCGCGGAGAGGTTGGCGATCGAGCCGCCCGACACGAACGTGCCGCCCGACCCCGGGGGCATGCCGGCCAGGTCCGACAACCACTGCAACGCCTCGTTCTCGGCGTGGACGGCGCCCGCGCCTTCCAACCACGAGCCGCCGTAGATGTTGCTCGCGCTCACGAGCAGATCGAACGTGGTCGACGCCTCGGTGGCTGCGTTCGGCACGAACGCCAGGTACCTGGGGTGGTCCATGGACAGGCAGGCGGGGGCGAGCACGTCGGTGAACAGCCCGAGCGCGCGGTCCGGTCCGATGCCGTCGGGGGTGATCGTCGGGCCGACGGCCGCGGCGAGCTCCTCGGGCGACCGGGCCCGGTCGAGCGGCGGCGGGTCCATGGCCAGTCGCTCCCTCGCGGCGGCGAACACCGAGTCCACCAGGCCGTCGGGCTGCTCGCCGCTGGGCCTGTGCATGCGCTCCGACATCGGCCCATTCTCTCCCGGGAGGTCCGGCGGGCGTCGACGTCCGGCGGCACCGGATGGCGGACCGACCGGCCTCTCGACCGGGGCGGTAGCTTCCGACCGACGACCCGGAGGCGACGATGGCCGACGAGACCACACCCATGCCGGCGGTGTTCATCGGGCACGGCAGCCCCATGAACACCCTCGAGCACAACGCCTACACCGAGACGTGGGCGGACGTCGGTGCCGCCGTGGGGCGACCGCGGGCGATCGTGTGCGTGTCGGCCCACTGGTACGTGAACATCACCGCCGTCACGGCCATGGCGACGCCGCCGGTCATCCACGACTTCTACGGCTTCCCCGACGCGTTGTTCGCGTTCGACTACCCGGCGCCCGGATCGCCGGAGGTGGCCGAGGAGGTGGCGCAGGTGCTGGGTCCGACCTACGTCGGTCTCGACCGCGACAGCTGGGGACTGGACCACGGCACGTGGTCCGTACTCGCGCACATGTATCCCGACGCCGACGTCCCCGTCGTCCAGCTCTCGATCAACGGCACCGAACCGATCGCCTACCACCTCGAGCTGGGCCGGCGGCTGGCCGCGCTGCGCGACCTCGGCGTCCTGGTCGTGGGCAGCGGCAACGTGGTGCACAACCTCCGCCTGCTCGATCCCCGCCTGCCCGACGACGGCACCGAGTGGGCGCGATCGTTCGACCTGGCGGCGCGGGAGATCCTGACCGATCGTCCCGGCGACCTCGCCGAGCTGACCGAGCATCCCGACTACCGCCTGGCGGTGCCGACCCCCGACCACTTCCTGCCGCTGGCGTACGTGGCCGGCATGGCCGATGCCGCCGGGACCGGCCTCGAGCTGCTGGTCGGCGGGTACCAGCTCGGGTCGCTCTCCATGGCCGCCTACGGGCTCGGCTGCCACCTCTCCGGTGGTGAGACCCGCGCCGACGTGCACGTGGAGGCGGACGCGCTGCCGGACCCGGCGGTCGTCCCGCCCGACGCCACCAACCTCTGACCCGGAACCCGGGAGATAGGGGCGCACAGCGACATCCCGTGTCGGGATCCGGGCACCAGAGATCCGGGACCGTCGCCGAGACGTCAGCCGAGCGCGCGCTCGAACGACGAGCGGGCCGAGGCCCACCACCGGCGGCGGCGGTCGAAGCGCTCCATCCCGCCCATCTCCTGCCACATCGCCACGAAGCCGGGGTCGCCGGCCTCCACGTGGCGCAACACGAACTCGCCGCCGCGGGCGACCGCGTCGTCCAGGCAGGCCAGCATCTCGGCCCGCCCGTCCACGTCGAGGCCGTACGCGTCGGCGACGAGCCGCAGCCGCGCCGGACGGTCGGCGTCGAGCCAACCGAGCCTGGCAGCGTTCCCGTCGTCGTCCACCGGCACGCACATGCGAGCGAAGGCGGCGACGTCGTAGGCGGCACGACCCGGCGCGCAGAAGTCGAAGTCCAGGAGCCCGACCGCCCGACCGTCGCGGAACACCACGTTCTCCAGGCACACGTCGTTGTGGCAGACGACGGTGCCGCCCGACGGGTCCGCCATCTCGTCGCTCCAGGCGTAGCTGTCTGCGTCGAACCCGGCGGCCGCCCGGTGGAGCCCCGCCATCAGCTCGGCCACGCTCGCCAACGCCTGGTCCGCCTGCACCCAGGCCGGGTACGGCGGCACGGCCACGTCGCCGTCGATGAACTCCAGCCGCTCCCGCCCGTCCGGGTCCACGCCGACCGGTGCGGACGCGCCCGCGAACCCGGCGTCGCGCAGCCAGCGCAAGTAGGCGTGGACCGAGGCCGTGTGCGCGTTGGACGGGCGAAGGACGTGCGGGCCGAGGCGCGTCACCCCTCCGGCGTTGGCGACGCCGCCGACCAGCTGCTCCTCCACCCCCTCGGACGCCACGGCCACAGTGTTGCCCACCCGGTCACCGGGAACCGGCGACGGCCGTCCGACGTCGGATCCACGACCTGCGCACGACACGTGTCGGTAGCGTTCGCGTCGAGGAAGGGGGTCGGCATGGATCGACGACGGAGTGCACGGTGGTTCGCTGCCGCACTGGCGGGGGTCGCGCTCCTGTCGGGCTGCACCGGTGGTGACGGTCGGACGGAGTTGAACGCGGACGACGACGGGTTCGCCGAGTCGGCCGCGCTCGCGGCGGACAACGGCTTCGCGACGGCGAGCCCGTCCCTCGACGGAATGACGGCTGAGGGTCTCGGCCTGCAGGTCGAGTACTTCGAGGCGCTCCGCAAGGGCGACTGGGTGGCGCCGGACCACTGCTGGTTCCCGACCCGGGTGTCCGTCAACGGAATGCTCACGTCGCCCGGGTTCCGCGGCCCGAGCTCGGACGACGACCGCGATGCCGGCGACGGCGTCCTCGTCGGCGCGATCTCCACCTCCGTGGCACCGGATGGTCCTCTGGAGGGCGATCCAGCAGCACAGGGCGGTCCGGGACCCGAGGGCACGCCCGGCGTGGAGCAGTCCGACGGACCCACGATGACGACGCTCGTCGGCGGTCCGATCGATGCCGTCGACCCCGCCGGCGCCGTCCCGGCGACCGTGGTCGTCGCGGCGGTGTTCGGCCACGATCAGGTCGCGGAGCTCTCGTCGGAGGACGAGCCTGCGATCGAGGGACGGACGAACGACACCGCACCCGTGGACGGGTGGGCGCTGCTCAGCGTGGCCCTCGAACCCCAGGCGCTCGGCGACCGCGACGAGGTCCTGGTGCGGCTGCGCCGGGTGGGTGAGGACGGCCAGGAGCACACCGAGGATCTGACGATCGAGCTCCGCAGCCGGGAGCTGCAGGTGCCGGAGCAGTGGCAGTTCGACCTGTCCGCCGTGGACGACTCGTGCGTCCCGCCCGACGGCGAGTCCGACAACGAGGCGCCGACGCCGGAGTCGGACCTGTTCGGGTCGCCGATCAGCGCGGCGCCGGTCCTCCCGGCGGCGGGACAGCCGCCGGCGGATCCGACCGGTGCGACCTCCGAGGGGCTCGCCGCCCTCCGTGCGGTCTACGACCTGGGCGACGTGTACGCCGAGTCGAAGAAGGAGTTCGTGGAGGACCCCGAGGACTGGATGGCCATGCGCAAGGAGCTCCTGGTCAACGACGTCGTCCGGCCCTTCATGTCGGCGCTCGACCCGGTGTTCCGCAACTCCGTCTTCGTGTCGCCGACCGAGCTGCACGTGCTCTACCGGGTCGGCCCGAGCTACCAGTGGGAGATCGGACGGGTGCTGCTGATCGACGGGCGCTGGCGCGTGGCGAACGGGACCGTGTGCCGGGATCTCTCGGCCGCCGGCTACCACTGCAAGAACTCCGAGCCGGATCCGCCGCCGGGGCCGCTCGGCTAGGCGCGTCCGGCCTCAGCCGCGCTCCGCCACCGGCCGACGCCGGCCACCGGAGCGGGGCGTCGTGCCCCGCTCGTCCGCGGACGACCGCCCCGCGTCCGCACGGTCGCGGCCGCGGCGCTTCATCTCGTACATCTCGTGGTCCGCCCGCTCGACCACCTCGTCGGGGGACTCGCCGGGTCGACGCTCGGCGACGCCGATGGAGAACGGGACCGACGAGCGCTCGCGGACCCGGCCCAGCGCGGCGCTGGCCGCGTCCGCTGTCGCGTCCGGCAGGAGCACGATGAACTCGTCACCGCCGATGCGGGCGACGACGTCGACCGACCGCACGCCCTCGCTCAGCGCATGGGCGACCTCGGCGATCGCCAGGTCACCGGCGGAGTGCCCGTCGGCGTCGTTGAGCTGCTTCAGGCCGTCGACGTCCACGAACGCCACCGACAGCGGGTGGCCGTTGCGGTCGGCGCGCTCGAACTCCTCGGCGATCACGCTGCGCCACGCGCGGGAGTTGGCCACGCCGGTGAGCGGGTCGACCAGGGCGGCCGAGCGGAGCCGGACCGACAGCCATCCCGCGCAGCACCCCATCACGATCGAGTTGACCAGGCTGCCGCCGATGACGAGCGGCGCCTGCGACGGCGCCACATGGACGACCACGAGGCCGAGGGCCGCGTAGGAGACGGCGACGTGGGCGATCGTCAGACGCGCCGAGAAGAAGCACGCTGCGTACACCGAGACCCACACCATGAACCCGGCGCCGGTGACCAACCCCACGGTGTCGTCGCTGAGTCCCACCGTGACGACGATCACCGCGGCGCCGAGCAGCATCGCCAGGTGCAGGGCCAGCTCCGAGCCCGCTCTGCGGACGAGCAGCAGGAGCGCGCCGGCCGCGGTCGAGATGGCTCCGACGGCGAGCGGCGCCCAGATCGACGCCCTCTTGTCCATGTCGCCGCTCGTGGCGAGCGAGAACAGGCCGCCGACCAGCAGCATGGTGCCGGCGATCAGCGCCTTCATCCGCACGCCCGCGATGACATCGCCGCCGTACCGGGTCGTGGACGCGGGCAGGCGGAACCACTTCGTCCGCGCCGCGGTCGCCCGTTCCATATCGCTGTTGTCGGTCGATCGCGGCCCTCGGTGGAGAACGTAGGGCCGCCCGACCCACGATGGGTCCCGGGGCCAGACCCGGGTGAGCCGACCGACCCCTCTCGATCGGCGACTCGAGGACCGGCGGACTGCTCAGCTCCGAGGACAGTCGGCCGACGAGGACGCATGGCCGACCCACCCTGCCCCGCGTCTGCGACGCCCGATCTGGCGACCGAGACACCCACGACGCGCCGGCAGATGCTGCTCGCGGCGGGCACGGCGGGCGTGGCCGCTGCGGCCGTCGCCTGCACCAGGGACGCGCAGGATCTGGGACAGCCGGTCAGCGATGGCACCCCGTCGGCGCCGACCACCATGCCACTCGCCTCCGCGCAGTCGGCGCTCGGCAACGGCGACTTCGCGCTCTTCCAGCAGACCGACCTGAACTTCCAGTCGCTCTTCGCGCTCGGCGCCGTGGGCCAGACCGGCGTGGCCGGCGAGGTCACCTCGGTGGTCGCCCAGGCGAACGCCGCGCCCGGCGGAGCGAGCTACCAGTCCGTCTACGACGCGTTCATCGCCATGGGGAACCGGCTGCAGGAATCCGGGCTGTCCGCCGAGCGGGCAGGTCGCCACGTCACCGCCAGGGACCGGTACCTCCGCTCCGCCAAGTACTACGCCCAGGCGCTCTACTGGGTGCTCGGCACGTCGACCCCCGACGCCGAGGCCGAGGTCTACCGGGCCATGACCGCGTCGTTCCGCAGCGGCCTCGCGCTCATGGAGCCGACGGTCGAGGAGCTCGAGATCCGCTCGCCGGGCATCGACCAGCCGATGCCCGCGTGGTTCCTCCGTCCGTCCGACGACGGGAAGCCCCGGCCGACGATCATCCTCAACAACGGCTCGGACGGGCAGCACGTCGACCTGCTGTCCCAGGGAGGGCTCGCCGCCCTCGAGCGCGGCTACAACGTGCTGATCTTCGAGGGCCCCGGTCAGGGCGGCATGTTGTTCCTGCACAACATCCCGTTCCGCCACGACTGGGAGCACGTGATCACGCCGATCGTCGACGTGCTCGAGGACCGCAGCGACGTCCGTTCCGACCAGATCGCGATCCGGGGCATCAGCTTCGGCGGCGAGCTGACGCCCAGGGCGGCGGCGTTCGAGCACCGGCTCGCCGCGTTGATCGCGGACCCCGGTTCCACGCGCACGATCCTCGACTACCCGGGCTTCCTCCGGAGGATCGCCGTCACCGGGAGCAAGGAGGACGTGAACGGCGCGTGGAACGACGGCATCGTCCCTGGCGCGACCCCCGAGCAGCTGTTCTCGCTCAAGAAGACGCTGGAGATCTTCTCGCCGGTCGCCCACGACGAGGTGAAGGCGGGCGGCCACCCCACGGACTGGTACGACCTGTCCCGCACGATCGAGAAGTACGACCTCTACGGGGTGGCCGAGAAGATCACGGCTCCCACGCTCGTGACCATGTACGAGGGCGACACCGCGTTCGGTGACGAGCCGATCGCGCTCCACGGCCTGCTGAAGAACGCGAATCGGCGCGATCTGGTGCACCTGACGGCGGTCGACGGCGCGCAGTACCACTGCGGTCCCATGGCGCCGCAGGTGGCCAACGAGGTGTGCTGGGACTGGCTCGACGAGGTCCTCGACCGCTGAAGGACCCGGACGGTCGCTCGGGAGCGCCGGACCGGGGCACGGTGCCGGCCGCAGGATGCGACCGGCACCGGCACCTCACTTGACCAGCTTGTAGAGCGGGTTGAGCGTGGCCCCGCCGATACGCTCGTCGAGGATCAGGCCCGCGACCTGACCGCCCTCGAGCGGACCGTCGTCGGCCGCCGTGTCGGCGTAGCCGACGATCGCCCAGTCGCTGCCGTCCTCGGCTGGCAGGCACTCGGGCTTCGCCGGCACGATCGCCTGGACGACGCCGCCGGTCACGTACCACGCGTCGTAGGTCACCCCGTCCTCGACGTACGGCGCCCGCTCGAACGTCAGGTCCACCGCGACGGCGTCACCCGGATCGCACTCCTCGAGCTCGGGGAGCACGTACACCTCGGGCGGCGTGTCGGTCAGCGCGGTCGGGTCGCCGAGGTCGTCGACCCCGACCACGAACGGACCGCTGCGCACGATCTCGAACTTGTACCCACGCACGGTGGGTGCCGGAGGGTTCGGCTGGCAGCCGGCGACGACCACCAGCGACAGCGCGAGCCCTCCCAGGACCGCGAACGGACGACGGATCTTCACAGGCTCTCTCCCATGTTCCTCGCCGTCCGCCGCTCGGACGGCGAGTCACGGAGCTTGGCACGCGGGGCGAGACCGGCGGTGGTTCATCCTTCGGGCGTCCGGCCCCGCGCTGCTCAGTCGACGAGGAGCTGACGGTCGGTCATGGCCAGCATGACCACCAGCGAATCGATCGCCGCCTCGCGACCGGGGTCCGACTCGTCCCACGCCGGTCGGGCGGCCAGCCCCGCGCCCAGGATCGACCGGGTGGCAGCGAGCCGCGCCCTCACGATCGACCGCAGCCGCACGATCGCCTCGTCGACCATCTCGGCGAGCTCCGCCGTGGCGACGGGGTCGGGCGCGGCGCCCGGCACGTCATCGACGGGCAGGTGGTCGAGCAGCGCCCAGGTCACCACGCAGCGGCTCCTCCACGCGGCGCGGTCCTCGAGCGAGCTCGGCGCGGGCACGACGAGCGCCACCTCGACCGTCGACCGGTGGACGGCGGGACCCGCCACCGAGCGCGTCGCGGCGGCGAGCATCGCCAGCTGCTCGTCCACCTCGCGTCGCAGGTCCGCCGCGGTCACTCCCCCAGTGTGGCGGAACTCCTGACGACAGACCTGCGAACGCGGGGGTGGGGGGTGAACTGTTCAGGCCGCGTAGGCCATGGCGGCGTTGATCGGCGCCATGGCGGTCTCCATGTCGAGCACGATGCGCGTGTCGATCTCGATGAACTCACCCAGTGCGAGGCTCACCTCGAGCTGCAGCGCGGCGGCCGCGTCGGCGTCGTCGATGCGGGAGACGGTCATCCCTCCGCTCCCGTCGGCGGCGATGTACCAGCAGAGCCGCTCGGCGCCGACCTGCTCGGCTTCCCGGGCCTCTGTCTTGGCCCACACTTCCATCATCCGGGCTGCCTGCTCGGGCGACAGCGGCCGGGCCTTCCAGGTGGTGCACAACAACATGTGCCCTCCCCTCCCATTGCGGCGCCCGCCGACCTCGGGATGAGGCGCCACCCCGACCCTACGCCCGGATGAAGAGGATGTGAAGGTGTCGCCGGCCACCCCGATCCGGCGGCGGATGGAACCTTCCGCCGGGCGTCCGGGTCTGGTGGGGTGTGAGGGTGGAGCGGGAGGAGTTCGAGACGATCTACGCCGAGCAGGGCACGCGCCTGCTGCGGATCGCCGTGCTCGTCCTGGGCGGTCGCGACGGTGCCGAGGACGCGGTGGCCGAGGCCTTCGCCCGGTGCTGGCGCCGGTGGCGGTCCCACCGCCCGGACGATCCCGGCGCCTACCTGCGACGCACGCTGCTCAACGAGTTGATCCGCCAGGGCGAACGCCGCTCGCGGCAGGTCGTGCCGGCGCAGCAGGTCGAGCTCCGCGACCAGATGGATCCCGTGGTCGACCGGCTCATCGCGCTCGACGTCCTGGCGGAGCTGCCACCCCGGCAGCGCGCGGTGCTGGCGTGCCGGTTCCTGGACGACCGGACCGAGGCCGACACCGCCGAGCTGCTGTCGATGCCGGTCGGCACCGTGAAGTCGACGACGTCGCGGGCGCTCGCCCGCCTGAACGAGCTGCTCGCGCCCGACGGTGAGCACGCCCAGGTGCGGACGGCGATCGACCCGACGTCGCCGCCCGAGGAGGAGGCACGACCGTGAGCATCGACACCGAGCGACGAGCACGCGAGCTGGTGACTGCGGCGACCGATGGCATCGAACCGACTCCTGAGTTGGACGAACGGATCCGCAGGATCGCCGCCACCCCGTCGCGGCGACCGCACCGCCTGATCGCGGTCGGGACGTTCGTCGTCCTGGTGCTCGCGGCCGCGGCGATCGCGTGGATCGGAGTCATCGACGACGCCTCGCAGGACGTGACGCCGGCGGAGCACGCCCCGACGACCTCGGGGGCGCCGTTCCCCAGGGACCGGTGGACGCCGCTGACGGCGCCAGCCGTCCCGCTGTCCGGTCGGGCCGCCGCCGGAGTGCCCGGCGGCGCGGTGTTCTGGGAGATGTCCGATCCGGACGGGTCCACCGACGACAAGTACGCCCGGCTGTGGCACCTCGATCTGAGTACTGGCGACTGGACTGTTGCGGCGCCGCCCGGCCTGGCTGAGGCCCCGCGGACGGTTCGGTGGGGCGTCGGCGACACCGTGTGGGTCGACGACCGGATCATCGCTGTGATGGTCCCGTCGCCGACGAACGAAGGGCGAGTAGGTCAGGGCTTGGAGGCCGTGAGCTGGACGCCAGGCGAGCCCGATCTCGAAGGCGTCGCGTCCTTCACGATGCCGGTCGACCTGAGCGGTGCGCGCCCGTACGCCATCAGGCTCGTCGCCACCGACGACGGGGCGGCCGCATTGGTCTCGTACCAGACGTCCACGGGCGCCACCCGGCAGCTGGTCTGGTCCTACGACCTCGACGCCGACTCGTGGACGAGGCTGCCCGACCCGCCCACCACGTCGGACCGGGTGTTCTCGATCGACTGGACCGGCGAGGAGATCGTGGTGCTCGCCGGTCGGCCGACCCCGATGGCGACCTACTACGACGGCGTGCAGCTGCTGCGATTCCGACCTGGCGACGCCGCGTGGAGCGAGGCGTCCCGGCCGCCCGACGCGTTGGGGCTCAGCGGTCAGGCCGCCGACGCGGCCTGGGACGGCGAGCGACTCGTCGTCGTCACCTACGCACCGTCGGCCGCGGCCTGGGACCCGGCCGGCGACGCCTGGACCCCGCTGAGCGTGCCCCCGTTCGAGGGCGCCGAGGACTACCCACGGGTGCTGCGCGGTCCGGGCGATTCGGTCGTCGCAGAGCTGGGGATCGACCAGGCCCGGCTCGATCACGGCAGCTCGACGTGGAGCCCGCTCCCGGGATCCGACGTCACCATCACGGCCATGAGCGGGGACTCGCTCATCGGCATGGGCCCCGTGCTCGGCGCCGGACAGACCGGGACGTCAGACCCCCAGGCCCAGACCCTCTGGGCGATCGGATTCTGACGACGGAGAACGACCGTGGCGGTACTCAGTTGTCTCGAGAATCCGACGATCGCACGGGGCCGGAACTCGCGGTGCGTGTCATCCTGCGGCGGTCCGACCGCGTTGGACGGGGTGGATGGGACGACACGACGGCTACGACGACCGCTTCGACGACCTCGCCGCGCTCTCGTACCGCGTGGCGTACCGGCTCACCGGTGACCGCCAGGAGTCGGAGGACCTCGCGCAGGAGGCCCTGACCCGCGCGTACGTCCGCTGGACGAAGGTGCAGCGGTACGACGAAGCGTGGGTGGTGCGGGTGACGACCAACCTTGCCATCGGCCGTTGGCGGCGGCGCCGGACGGCATCCGGCCACGATGCCGCTCCGCCCCGAACGGATCCCAAGGACCGGACGGCGGACCACGCCGCCGAACGGCTCGCGCTGGTCGCCGCGCTGCGCGCGCTCCCCGGCCGTCAACGGGAGGTGGCCGTGCTGCGGTTCGTCGGCGACCTCAGCCTGGAGGACACGGCCGCGGCGCTCGGCTGCTCGGTCGGCACGGTGAAGCAGCACTCGACCCGCGCGCTGGCGGCCCTCCGACGTTCGGTCGAGCATCCGGACACGCCGCCCGCCGAGCCGGCCCCGCCGCCGTCGACCATGCCCGGGAACACGACGTACACCCCTGCGACCAGGAGGCGATCCTGATGTTCGACGAGTTCGACGACCCCGAACCCCCGGCGCTGGGCGAGGCGCTGCGACGGAAGGTGCGACTGCGGGTGCGGCGCCGCCGGAACCGACGGGTCGCCGCAGCCTCCGCGCTCGGCGCCACGGCGCTCGTGCTGGGGGCGGCGGCACTGCGGATCGGCAGCCACCTCGATCGGGTGGAGCGCCTCGACGTGGCCGGCCTCGAACCCGAGGCCGACGGCGACGAGGCGGGTCCGAGCACGATCCTGGTCGTCGGGACCGACGCGACCAGCGCCGCACCGCAGGTCGGCGGCGCGGCCGACGGCGGATACGCCGACTCGATGGTGCTGGTCCGCACCGATCCCGCCTCGGGGACGGTGCGGATGCTGTCGGTCCCCAGGGACCTGCGGGTCGACGACGGCACCGGGGACGTGACGCGACTGGCCCTCCTGCACGGTCATAAGGGTCCCGACCGGCTCGTCGCCGAGATCGAGGGCCAGCTGCACGTTGCCATCGACCACGTCGCGGTGGTGGACCTCGACGGATTCCGTGCGGCCGTGGACGAGCTGGGCGGCGTGCGCGTGCGGACCGATCACCCGGTGCGTGACGTTCGGTCCGGACTCCACATCGATGACACGTCGTGCCGGACCCTGAGGTCCGATCAAGCCCTGGCGCTGGTCCGCGCTCGGACGCTCGAGGTGCGCCAGGACGGGCGCTGGGTGCTCGACCCGACCGGAGACCTGGGCCGCATCCAACGTCAACAGGCGTTCCTGGTCGCCGCCCTCGCCCGACTCAGGTCGTCGGTACCGAACCCGATCACGCTGGACCGGTTGGCCACCGTGGTCACTGAGCACGTCGCCGTCGACGACGGCATGGGCGACGGGGAGCTCCTCTCCTTGTTGCGGCTCGTCACGACGCTCGACCCCGGCGACGTGTCGGCCAGCGCGCTGCCGACGCAGCCGCTGCTGGAAGACGGTGCGGCGCTCCTCGTCCCCGCTCCCGGGGCGGCGAACGCCGTCTCGTGGCTCGAGGGAGCCACCGGGTTCCCGTCCACCACGACCACCACCACGGACGCGCCGCCGAGCGTGTCCCCGTCGGTGGCGGAGCTCGCGGGGATCGGCGGCGTGGTCACGCCCTGCGACTGACGGCTCGCCGGAAGACGGCCTCAGGCGGTGCGGCGGTCGGGCAGCGGCGAGGTCGGCAGGTGATACGGACGGCTGATGCGCACCGCGGTCCCGGCCGAGTGGTGCACGAGTGGATCGCCGACCGGCGCCGGCAGTCCAGTGGCGGTGACCAGGCTGTCGTCGAGGTGCAGCACCTCGGCCCGGCGCAGCTCCCACGGCGCGTGCTCGGCGCGGGCCAGGTCGAGGCGACCCCGGTTGCGCCGGTTCGGGTGGTCGCTGAAGAGCGCCCACCGCGCGGTGAGCCAATGGTCCAGATCGCCGAGCTCGTCGGGCCCGAAGAACGAGCCGATCCGGATGGCGACGTCCGACGTCGCCGGCCACGGCTCCGGCCACCGCCGGGAGCACGTGTAGTGGACGGTCGCCCGGCCCTCCGGGTCGACGCCGTGGCGCACCCGCATGCGGGACCACATGTACGGCAGCTGGTAGCCCCAACGACCGGTGAGCACGCCGGGCAGGCGCGACGCGTCGAGCGTCAGGAACCACACGCCGGTCTCACCGTCGGGGCCGACGGCGTAGGTGCGCACGTTCGTCTCGGGGAACACCGACAGCCACGGGAGGCGAGGCACGCCGGGTGCTCTCACCTCCATCACGAACGGCACGAGCCCCACCCACGCGGCGCCGTCGAAGGTCTCGACGGTCAGGCCCGGCGGCAGCAGGCCCTGCACGACCTCCGGGTCGTATCGCCAGTGCAGGAAGGTGATCTGGTCCCACCGGTGCAGCATCCAGGGCCGCGCCACCGGTCTGGGGCACGTCGCCCTGGGATCGGCGACCGGGTACCGGCAGCGCTCGGCCACCTCTGACGTCGCCCCGGAAAGGACGACCTCGTGTTCCTTCGTCTCCATCACGCACTTATCATACGTCTGTATGAATCCGACGCCCACTCCGCAACGCCGGGCGGCGAACGAGGACAGCGCCACGAGGGAACGTCTGCTCGAGGCCACGGGCCGGATCGTCGCCACCGAGGGACTGACGGCGGCGACCTCGCGGCGCATCACCGCGGCGGCCGGGGCGAACCTGGCGGCGATCACGTACCACTTCGGCTCCAAGGACGCCCTCGTGCACGCCGCACTGGCGAGGGAGGTGGAGCGCCTCGTCGAGCCGGCCATGACGCTGCTCGAGGCCGCGACGGACGACCCGGTGCAACGGCTGCTCGGCGCCACCCAGCAGCTCCTGCAGACGTTCGAGCAACAGCGCGAGCGCTCCCCCGCCTACCTGGTCGCCCTGGTCGAGGCCGTGCGCCGACAGGACGGTGGGGCCGACGGTCCCGCCGCGGTCGTCGGGCGGCTGCGGAACCGGCTGTCCGCGGTGATCTCCGCGCTCATCGGCAACGGGACCGTTCCGCGCTGGGTCGACCCCGACGCGATGGCATCGCTGATCGTCGCGACGGCCAACGGCATCGCGCTCCAGAGCGCGCTGGAGCCCGACGGACCGACCCCGCTCGACCAGGCGCTCCAGTTCGCGCAGCTGCTGCTGTCCGCGCAGGCAGACCGACCGGCGGACTGACCCAGCCGGCCGGACCGCAGGGGTGTCAGCTCAGCCGACGGTGCCCTTGGGCAGGATCAGGTCCGTGCGGATCTGCGTGGTCGGCGTGTCCGGATCTCGCGACGCCGCCCACGGGAACGCATCGGCGGCCCCCAGGTCCACCCCGTAGCCGAGGTCGGCGAGCGACGCGACGGTCACGCGGCTCAACGGGTTCGAACCGCTGCTGATCCAACCGGTCATGAGCTCGGTGCCGAAGACCGTCTCGCGCCAGTGGGAGCCCGCAGTGCCGGGGCCACCGGTCCCCTCGACCGGGACCGGATCGGCGGCGCCGCCGGTCAGCGCGCTCCACGCCCCGCGTGCGGTGAGGCCCACGAACCGCGGGTCAGCGGTCCCGAGGTTGGTCGCGAGCGTGTCCCAGACGGTGCCGAACCCGAGCACGTGGCCCATCTCGTGGAGGATCACGCTGGACAGGCGACCGTCCGCGGCCATCGCCGCGACGTCCGCGCTGTCGAACTGCATCGCACCGAACGCCGGCAGGCCGCCGGTCGAGCGGACCAGGCAGGGCCCGGCCACGCCGAGCACGCCGGACACCCCGTCGATCGGCACGATCGAGGCGTCGATCAGCAGGTCGTCGACCGCGCCGTTGTACGCGGGAGCACCGGTTCCGCAGAAGTTGGCGGCAGCGTTGACGGAGGCGTCGGGAAGCCCGGTGCGGATCACCTGGGACCAACGTGTCGCCGCGGCTTCGAACACCGCGCGCTGGGCCGTGGTCACGGACGGGTCGAAGCGCAGCGTGATGTTGAACGCGTCGGCGGATGCGGCGCCCACGGTGATCGTCAGCGGCGAGCTCGTGACGGTGGTCGTGCCGTCCGAGACCCGCAGCCGGGCGGTGCGCGTCCCGGCCGTCGGATAGGTGACCGACCGCGCCGCCGCGCTCGTGCAGTTGCTGATCGTGAGCTCGAAGGTCCCGTCGCCGTCGGTGTCGAGGCCACAGGTGAGCGGCCCGGGGTCGGGATCCGACACCGCCCAGGTGAAGGCGGTCGTGAGGGGCGCGGGACCGGATGACTTGGACGCGACGAACGAGGTGATCGTGGGCGGCCCGCCCGGGCTCGTGGTGGTCGTGGTGGTCGACGTCGTCGTGGTGGTGGTCGTCGTGGTGGTCGTGATGGGCGGCGGATCGGTCGCGTTCGGTGCCGTGGCGGAGAACTCGATGCCGCGGGGCCCGGACATGGACATGACGAGGCCGGGCGAGCCGTCGGGGTTGAGCACGGCCAGGTGGTCACGACCGGAGACGAACACCCTCCCGGTCGCGGGATCCACGCCGAGCTCCCCCATCTCGGGGGTCAGGCTGGACGCGCCGTCGTCGGGGAAGAGCGGCTCACGCGTGATCGAACCGTTGGCGCGGTTCACGGTCGCCAGGTTGGACCCGGTCGCGCCCTCGACCACCGCGTACACCTTGGCGCCGTCGCGTGAGATGCCGATGCCGGCCTTGTCGACCCCGCGGTCGCCCGCACCGGTGCGGTTGAGGGCGTACGGCGTGACGGTCGCCGGGTCGGCGGCGTTGAACACGAACGCCTGCGACCCGGTGGTGGCGGTGGTCCCGCGCCCGGTCAGCACGAGCTCGGCGCCGCCCACGACCCTGGAGGCGACCGCTTGCGGTTGGGCACCGGTCGAGAACTTCCGACCCGTGGCGACGAGGTCGGAGGTCCGCAGCTCGGTGACCTCGTTCGGCGAGGTGGCGGCGACCCACATGAGCGTCCCGTCCGCGGACACCTCGACGTCCTGCACGTTGCTCCCAGCGGCGCCGGCGGGCATGGTCGCCACGGCGGTCGGCGTGGGACCCGACACGTTCCAGGACCTGATGACCGCGGGACTGCCGCTCGAGGCGACGAAGAGTCGACCCGGCAGCGACCGCGAGGCCCACAACCGCTCCTGGGCCGCTGCCGCCGGCAGGTAGTTGCGGTTGTTGACCCCGGACGTGAGGTCGTACACGCCGACGGCACCGGTGCCGCTGTTGGTCTGCGTGTAGAAGATCCGGTTCCCCACCAGCGCGATGTCGTCGCCGAGCGGCGCACCGACCGGGATCGTCGCGAGTGTGGTCAGGCTGACGGTGTCGATCTTCTCGATCACGCCGAGGTTGGTGTTCGCGACGTAGGCGTACGCGCCGTTGTCCGCGGGGATCGTCGTGGTCGACGTCGGTGTGGTCGACGACGTGGTGGTCGGGTCCTGGGGACCCGTGTCGGGTACGCACGCCGCAGCGATCAGCACCACGGACGCGAGCGCGATCGTCGCCCGAGCCCGGGACGTCATGGTGGTTGCGCGCACTGTCAGCCCTCCCAGTACTCGGGCCAACGTAGCGGAGCAGCCCGGGGCGGAACCGGAGCCCCACGCGCCGGTGGTCAGGCGACGACGCTCCGTGACCGCCAGGTGCCGTGCGCCTCACCCGTCGCGATCGCGAGGTTCAGCCGGCTGCGGCCTGGGCGGCGCGGACCAGAGCGACCGACGCGGCGCGGATCTGCTCGGGCGACGTGACCGGTTCGGCCCATGGCACTCGCACCCGGCCCGCCCCGCCCGGTCCCGTGGCGAGCAGATCGATGCCGTAGCGGTCGAGCCCGAGCGCGGACGCGGCGGTCGCGTCCGTTCGTCCGCCGGTGACCCGCGCGATCAGCAGGAGCGCGTCCGCGTGGTCGTCGTTGAGGTGCTCGATGGCGCCGCCCGCCAGTCCCGTCACCGGGTCCGGGCTCGCGGTGGCCCAGTCCTCCGCCGACACCCACGACATCCGTCCGTAGCCGCCGACGAAGCGGATGGACTCGACCTGCAGCCGCCAGAGATGGAAGTCGCCGAAGTCGACGTAGTACGACGCGTGGGGGTTGCCGGCCAGGTGGGCGGCCTTGGCCTCCTCGAACTCGTCGTCGGGCACCACGGACGCGGTCCCGAGGAGCGTGACCCGTCCGGCCGCCAACGGGTCGGCGCCGACCTCGACGATCTCGTTGACCAGGAGCGAGCACCGCGGATCATGGCGGAGGTTCATCGTGTGCTCCGCCATCTCGGAGATGCACAGGATCGGCGCACCTCGGTCGTCCAGACCGAAGGGTGCGACCGAGACGAACGGCGTGCCCTCGGGCTCCCGAGCGACGGTGCCGAGCGTGCCCTGCACCCGACCCGTGACCAGCGTGCGGGCTCGCTCCGCGTCGGAGGGCTCGCGCCCGATGACGACCGGGTCGGGCGACGTGCGGGGCTCGGCCGCCTCGCCGACGGGCTCGTGACCGCGCGGGGCGCTCATGCCGCGCCTCCGGAGCGGGTCGGGGCTGGCGGGACGGACGTTCGCTGCATGTCCCGATCCTAGGGACCCGCCCGCTCCCGGCCGGCAGCGAGACCGGCCGGGACGGTCAGACCTGGATCGAGACGGTCGGCACCGTCACGTCGATCGGCGGAAGGTCGATCGGCGGCAGGGAGGTGCCCCACCCGGTGACGATGAGCTTGGCGTCCGGGATCGAGATCGTGGGCTCCACCAGCGTCAGGGTGTTGTCGTCGCCGTCGAACACCACCGACTTGAGCGTGGCGCTGGCTTGGACGTCGATCGCCACGTCGAGCGAGCCCACCGGGTTGCCGGCGCACTCGAGCGACACGGTCCCGAGCGCCACGGTCTGCCGCGGGACGTCGACCTTTCCGTCCGCGAGCGTGGCGGTGGACTCGGTCTCGTCGAGCGTGGCCTCGCCGACGGTGAGCGTGGCACCGGCGAGCAGGATCTCGGGCGAATCGATCGTGATCGTGCAGGTCTCCCCGGCGACGGCGAACGACTCGCTGGCGTGCTGGGGCGGCACCGCCAAGCGCAGCGCGTAGGTGCCGCCGGAGAACACGGGCATGCCCGGCGAGGGGCTGCAGGCGGCGGCGACCGTCGCCATGATCAGCACCGCCAGGGTGGCAGCTGCTCGCGTTCGTCGGATCCTGGACACCGTGGCACCTCGTTCTCGGCGCCCGGGTGGCGCCGCCACGGGGACCAACGGCCGGCCGGGACTCCGACTTGAGCGATGCGGCCCGACCGACCCCGGTGCACCTCCACTCCCCCGCTCCCGTCCGGTGGCTTTCAGGAGAACGTGTGCGAGAAACGCCCGCCACGGGCGTCTCACGCACAAGATCGCGACGGCGGCGAGCGCCTCGGTCCAGCTAGTACGTGCCGGTCGCGCAGGTCCCGTCGGCCGGCGCGTCGACCTCGGTCGAGACCTGCTGCACGCACGCGACGACCACGCCGTCGCGGGCGTCGCCCTTGAAGCTCAGCGTCATCGGATCGAAGGGACCGTCTCCCAGGTGGACGGTCGAGCGGATCGGGACGTCGCCCTGCCAGACGGTCACCCACCCGTCGGGTCCCAGTGTGAGGACCCGGCTCATCTGGTTCCACGACGGCCGGACGCTCTCCACGGGCGGCGGGTGCGCCTCGGACCATCCCACGGGCGGGCGGTAGGTGAACACCGGGGTGCCCATCAGCTCGATGACCGAGTAGCCGTCAGGCGTGCACACCACGAACCTGGTCCCCGAGGGCGTGGCGGCCATCCCCGACAGGTCCGACGTGACGGTCGGGACGGACACCTCCGGACCGCCGGTGACCTCGTAGCGGACGACCCATGGACCAGCGGGATCGGGCGCGGTTGCTGCGGACGTGACCTGCCCATCGATCACGCAGGGGGTGCTCGTCGGCCGCGGCACGTCCACGGGTCGAACCCCGTCACGGTCGACCTCGAGCACACCGCTGTTCGTCGCCGTGACCCACGCCGTCGGACCGTCGGTCCCGATCACCTGGGCGCCGTCGCCCTCGTCGGGCGACCGATCGACGTGGCTGAGGACATGGCGGTCGGTGATCGTGCCGTCCGGGTCGACGAACAGGGCGAGGACGTCGAAGCCGTCGCAGCCGCCGTCGGCGTCGCTGCAGGCCCGGTCGTCCATCCCGACCACCATCACCTGATCCCCCACGGGCAGCAGACCGGTGCCGATGCCGGTCGACCGCCCGAGTGGCAGGTCCGCGATCAACACTCGTGAGCCGTCAGGTTCGATCCGGACCAGCACGCCGTGGTCCTCACGGTCCGAGACGAAGTAGCCCGAGTCACCCAGCACCGCGACCGGCCCGTACGGCAGGTCGTCGACGGTCGCGGGTCGGGTGGTGCTCGATGTGGAACCGGTCTCCGTCGACGCGCAGGCGCCGGTGGACATGGCCGCCGTGATCGCGAGCAGCACCGCGCCGGCGACCGGCCGCAGTCCGACCCGATGGCCACGACCTGGCCGTCGGCGTGGCGGATCCTCCCATCCCACACGTCGGACGGTACCGGAGCGGCTCGACCGCAGGCCCTCAGAGAACGTGAGCGAGGCACGCCCGCCACGGGCGTCTCCCGCACAAGATCGCGACGGCGGAGAGAACGTGAACGAGCAGCGCCCGCCACGGGCGACTCCCGCACAAGATCGCGACGGCGGAGAGAACGTGAGCGAGGCACGCCCGCCACGGGCGTCTCCCGCACACGATGGCGTGAGCGCGCGTCTGGGGCGGGCGACGTCAGAGGGTCGGGGACGCGTTCCGCTGCTCCCGCTCGGCCCGCTCCTTGATGCCGAGCAGCATCTTCCGGGTCATCACGAAGCTCACGAGGCCCACCGGGGCCATCGCTGCGCGCATGAGCGGCGCGCCGAACGCGACCCGCTCCCTCACCAGCAGCCGTGTCCGACCCACTCCGTCAGGGCGGAGGGCGAAGATCCAGCTGAACTCCCACCCGCCCGGATCGTCGCGACGAGCGGGGCGGTTCTCGGCGACGTTCGCCACCTGCAGCACGAGCGCCTCGCACGGACGGATCTCGGCGACGAGCCAGCCGCCGGCACCGGAACGGATGGCGGTGACCAGGTCACCGACGGCCAGGTCCTGCCATTCGTCCACGATCCGATCCGCGCTGTGGACCTGCAGACCGAACAGGTTCTCGAGCGTGTCGTAGCTGTAGAAGCCGCCCCGATCGGCCCCGAGCTGCACGATCCAGGGCCAGACCGCCTCCGGGGGCGCGTCGATCGTGATCGCCCGGGTGATCTGGCCGGCGGGTTCCACCACCGTGTCGTCGCCGGGCAGCGGGAGCCCCAGCTCCGCGTCGCTCGCACCCCACCGCTCGTGCCACGGCTGCAGCACGCGCACGTACGCCACCCCCGCACCGGCCGCGGCCACGGCGGCCAGCGTCGCGACCCTGCTCCATCGCATGCGAATCACCTCCTCGGCCCGGCACCATCCTGCGTGCCCCGCCACACGGCGGCCAGGGTCCAAGGTCCCGTCGTGGGGTGACCGCATCCGCCGGGCCCGTAGGGTCCGGACGTGGATCTCGACCTCTCCGCAGTCGTCCTCGAGATCGATGCCGAGCTCGTCGCGGCCGGCACTCCCGAACGCGCGGAGGGAGCGGCCGCGTACCTCAAGAGCGACCTCCGCCACTACGGCACCCCGGTTCCTGCGGTGCGCGCCACGGTCAAGGCTGTGCTGCGGCGCCGACCCGCCCTGGACCACGACGAGGTCGTCGCGTTGGCGGAGACGCTGTGGTCGGTGCCGGTCCACGAGCGGCGGCTGGCGGCGGTCGAGGTGCTGTCGGCCTCGACCCGCGTGCTCGACGCGCGGGACGCCGGCCTGTTCGAACGACTCCTCCGCGAGTCGCGGACCTGGGCCCTGGTCGACCCGCTGTCGACCTCGGTCGCCGGTCCCGTGGCCGAGCGGGATCCGGACTTCGGGCCGGTGCTCGACCGATGGGCCGTCGACGAGGACTTCTGGATCCGGCGGGCCGCCATGCTGGCCCTGCTGGTCCCGCTGCGCCGAGGCGGCGGCGACTTCGACCGGTTCTCCCGCTACGCGGACTCGATGCTCGAGGAGCGCGAGTTCTTCGTCCGCAAGGCGATCGGTTGGGTGCTGCGGGACACCGCCAAGCGACGGCCGGATCTCGTGTTCGACTGGCTGCTCCCCCGCGCGTCGAGGGCCTCGGGCGTGACGATCCGGGAGGCGCTCAAGCCGCTGAGCGAGGACCAGCGCCGGGCGATCCTCGCCGCCCGCTGACCCG
>JAEXGP010000346.1 GCA_023450775.1 Actinomycetes bacterium
CTCATCCGCCCGAGACCAGTGCCTCGGCGGCGGCCGACAGCTGCACGTCCTCGTCGGGGTCGTCCAGCCAACCGTCGGGGAGGGCCACCTTCTTGAGCGCGTGGTGGTGGCTGCGGGCGATCGACGCCGGATCGGCGACGGGCACCGCGTCCGCCAGCGGGTCCAGGGCGTCGAGCAGGGACTCGAGCTCCGGGACCGTGCCCACGTGCCCGGCGCGCTGACGGACGTCGCTGCCCACCGGGTAGCCCTTGAGGTACCAGGCGAGGTGCTTCCGGAAGGGTGCCAGGCGGACCTGCCCCTGCAGGGGACCGTCGGTGTGGAGGCCGTCGCCGGTGGTCTCGGCCCACTCGACGATCAGCTCGACGTGGCGGCGGATCGTGGCGACGACCTCGCCCAGCGTGGGCTCGGGCCGCACCGGCCGGCCGGCCAGCGCGTCGTCCAGCTGCCCGAACAACCACGGCCGGCCCAGGCAGCCGCGGCCGACGACGACGCCGTCGCACCCCGTCCGCTCCATCATCCGCAGCGCGTCCTCCGCGGTGAAGACGTCGCCGTTGCCCAGGACCGGGACCTCGTCGACGGCCGCGGCGAGCTCGGCGATCGCCTCCCACCGCGCGGACGGCGCGTAGTGCTGCAGCGCGGTCCGGGCGTGCAGCGCCACCCAGGCGGCGCCCTCGTCGATCGAGGTCCGGGCCGTGTCCAGGAACGTGATGTGGTCGTCGTCGATGCCCATCCGGAACTTGACGGTGACCGGCACCCGACCGCCCGACTCGGCGTCGGCCGCGCCCACGACCGCGGCCACCACCCGGCGCAGCAGCCGGCGCTTGTAGGCGAGCGCGGCGCCCCCGCCGTTGCGCGTGACCTTGGCCGCCGGGCAGCCGAAGTTGAGGTCCAGGTGGTCGACCAGGCCCTCGCCCACGAGCTTGCGGACCGCCTCGGCCAGGTAGCCGGGGTCGGTGCCGTAGAGCTGCAGCGACCGCACCGGCTCGGACGGGTGGAACCGGGTCAGGGCCCACGTGGTGGGATGGCGCTCGACCAGGGCGCGCGCCGTCACCATCTGGTTGACGTACAGGCCGCCGCCGAACTCGGCGCACAGCACCCGGAAGGGCGCGTCGGTGACCCCGGCCATGGGTGCGAGCACCACGGGCGGGTCCACGGTGATCGGCCCCAGTGCCAGGGGCGCGATGCGTTGTCCGACGGGATCCGGCACGGGCCGTAGTGTGCCGCAGATGAGCGCTGCGACGACCACCGGGTCGCCGGGGACGGACGTCACCCCGGCGGGGACGCATCTCCAACCGGGGATCCTCGACGAGACCACCACGTGCCACTGCGCACAGCAGTACGAGGTCGACCTGGGCGTGGACGTCGCGCAGCTGCGCGCCGCCCTCGGCGACATCAGGGACCTGGCGGGCGCCGAACGCGGACCGGACCACGTGGTCGTCGCGATCGGCGCGTCGCTGCTCGGCACGCTGGCCCCCGACGACATGCCGGGCGGCATGCGCCCGTTCACCGACATCGACGGCATCGACGGCCACGTCGCGCCCGCCACCCAGGACGACCTGCTCGTGTGGTTCAGCTCCGCCACCGCGGATCGCTGCCTGTCGGGCGCGTGGCTGGCCCGTGCGTCGCTCGACGGCCTGGCCCGCCTGCGGTCCGAGACCCACGGCTTCCAGTACTTCGACCACCAGGACCTGACCGGCTTCGAGGACGGGACCGAGAACCCCAAGGGCGAGGAGCGGGCGGAGGTGGCGACGATCGAGGCCGGCCCGTCCGCCGGCGGTTCCTTCGTCCTGGCGCAGCGCTGGGTCCACGACCTCCGGGCCTTCGAGCTGCTCGACGTGGGTGAGCAGGAGCTGGTGTTCGGCCGCACCAAGGACGGCTCCCGCGAGCTCGACCCCCTGCCCGAGTGCGCCCATGTGGAGCGGGTGGTGATGACCGACGCGGACGGCGAGGAGCGCGAGATCTACCGCCGCTCGTTCCCCTACGGCACCACCGACGAGCTCGGCCTCTTCTTCCTGGCCTTCAACCGCGACCTCTCGACCTTCCAGGACATGCTCGAGCGCATGTTCGGCGTCGCCGACGGCCGGCGCGACCGTCTCACCGACGTGTCCCGGCCTGTGTCGGGCGCCTACTACATCGCCCCGTCGGTGGCGGCGCTGGACGCGATCATCGCCGGCTGACGGGCTCTCTCCCCGCTCCCGGCCGCTGAGGCCTGGCCTTCCCCGCTCCCGGCCGCTGAGGCCTGGCCTTCCGCTCTGTGATGCTCAGGACCGGGAAAAGCCGGTCGGGAGCATCACGAAGCCGGCGGGGACGTCACGGATGGTGCGTTGCCTGTGGCGACGACGGGGCGTATGGTGGACGACGATGTCCGTCGCGACCGCCCTCCTCCTGCTCATGTAGGCGAGCCCGCCCCATACCGCGGCTCGCCGAACCTCCTGCGCCCTCGCAGGGGGTTCTCTTGTTTTTCGGCCCGGGACCGTCCCGAGCGCCGGACCCGGCCCGACGACATCGCCCCACCAACCCAGCACACCCACCAGACCAGCCACACACAGCAGAACAGGACCACCGCCATGTCAGGTACCTCGCAGCACAAGATGCCCTTCGAGAAGTACCGGCCGTTCCTGCCCCTCTCCCCGGAGCAGGGCGGGTCGGCCAACGGCGGCCTCCTCGACCGCACCTGGCCCAACCAGGTCCTGGCGAAGGCACCCGTGTGGTGCTCGGTCGACCTGCGCGACGGCAACCAGGCGCTGATCGACCCGATGGACCCCGTCCGCAAGATGAAGATGTTCACCACGTTGGTGGACATGGGGTTCAAGGAGATCGAGGTGGGCTTCCCGTCGGCCTCCCAGACCGACTTCGACTTCCTGCGGGAGATCATCGAGGGCGACCACATCCCCGACGACGTCACGATCCAGGTGCTGGTGCAGTGCCGGCCCGACCTGATCGAGCGGACGTACGAGAGCCTGCGCGGCGCCCGTCAGGCGATCGTCCACTTCTACAACTCCACCTCGGTGCTGCAGCGCAAGGTCGTCTTCGGCCAGGAGCGCGAGGGCATCACCCAGATCGCCACCGACGCCGCCCGCCTGGTGCGCAAGTACCAGGACACGCTGCCCGACACGGCGATCCGCTACGAGTACTCGCCCGAGTCCTTCACCGGCACCGAGCCCGACTACGCGATCGAGATCTCCGCCGCCGTCATGGACGCGCTCGACCTGGGCCCCGAGGAGAAGGTGATCATCAACGTCCCGGCCACGGTCGAGATGTACATGCCGAACGTCTACGCGGACGTCGTCGAGTACGTGCACCGCAATATGCCGAACCGCGACCAGGTGATCCTGTCGCTGCACCCGCACAACGACCGCGGCACCGCGGTCGCGGCCGCCGAGATGGGCCTGCTGGCCGGCGCGGACCGGGTCGAGGGCACGCTGTTCGGCAACGGCGAGCGGACCGGCAACGTGGACCTGGTCACGATCGGCCTGAACCTGTTCACCCAGGGCGTCGACCCCGAGCTGGACTTCTCGGACATCGACGCGCTGCGCCGCACCGCCGAGTACTGCAACCGGCTGCCGGTGCACGAGCGGCATCCGTACGTCGGCGACCTGGTGTACACGGCGTTCTCCGGCTCGCACCAGGACGCGATCAAGAAGGGCACCGAGGCGCTCGGCGTGGGCCCGACCGGCGGCGAGGCCGACTACGAGGCGTGGGAGGTGCCGTACCTGCCGATCGACCCGTCGCACCTGGGCCGCACCTACGACGCGGTGATCCGGGTCAACAGCCAGTCCGGCAAGGGCGGCGTGGCCTACGTGATGAAGGCGGAGTACGGCCTGGAGCTGCCGCGGCGGCTGCAGATCGAGTTCTCCAAGGCCGTGCAGCACGTGGCCGAGGACACCGGGACCGAGATCTCCCCGGCGCAGATGTGGGAGGCGTTCGACGCGGCGTACCTGACCCAGATCGACGACGACCAGGCGTCGTCCGGCGCCAAGGGCATCGCGTTCCGCACCGCCGAGGCGACGACCAACTCCGAGCGGTCGCAGGTCACGGCTCAGCTGGTCGTCGACGGCGAACCCCGCACCGTGGTGGGCGAGGGTGGCGGCCCGATCTCGGCCTTCATGCACGGGCTGCGGGACGACCTCGGCATCGAGCTGGAGGTCGTGGACTACTCGGAGCACGCCGTGTCGGCCGGCTCCGACGCCACCGCCGCGGCCTACGTGGAGGCCAAGGCCCCCGACGGGTCGGTGCGCTGGGGCGTCGGCCTCGACGAGTCGATCCTCACGGCATCGCTGAAGGCGGTCGTCTCGGCCGTGAACCGGCACCGCTCCGGCCGCTGACCGTCCGCGCCGCTCCAGCGACGGGCGCGCCGGGGTAGCGTCGTGCAACGGACGACCGACTCCCGGGGGGCACCGTGACGACGTTCGAACAGCTCGACCGCTCCGAGGTCGACGACACCATCCACGCCGTGCTGGCCGAGGTGCCGAGCACCTTCACGTGGGACTACGAGCGCAGCCGTCCCGGTCTGTCGCGGCTGTACGAGAAGGCCAAGGGCTCGCAGTGGAACGCGTCGACCGACCTGGACTGGTCGATCGACGTCGACCCGGAGCGGGTGTCCGCCGACCTCGGCGGCGGGTCCGGATCGGGCCGCTTCGGGCACCTGGCCCAGGACCCCGACTCGCCGGTCCGCAGCTTCGGCGAGGCCGAGTGGCTGGAGCTCGGCGTCCAGCTGCAGAACTCGGTGCTGAGCCAGTTCATGCACGGCGAGCAGGGTGCGCTGCTCTGCACCGCCCGCATCGTCGAGACCGTGCCGTGGATCGACGCCAAGTACTACGCGTCGACACAGGTGATGGACGAGGCCCGGCACGTGGAGGTGTTCGCCCGCTACCTCGACGAGAAGCTGGGCAGCCAGTACGCGATCAACGCCAATCTGCGGGCGTTGCTCGACGACATCCTGGCCGACTCGCGCTGGGACGTGACCTACCTGGGCATGCAGATCATGGTCGAGGGCCTGGCGCTCGCCGCCTTCGGGTTCATGCGCCAGATGACCACCGAACCGCTGCTGAAGACGATGCTCCGCTACGTCATGAGCGACGAGGCGCGCCACGTGGCGTTCGGTGTGCTGTCGCTGCAGGAGTACTACCAGGGGCTGTCCGGCCCAGAGCTCCGCGAGCGACAGGAGTTCGCGTTCGACGCCGCCGTCCGGCTGCAGAAGCGGTTCCAGCACCTCGAGGTGTGGGAGCGGATGGGGGCCGACGCAGGTGCGGTCGCCGAGTTCCTGGAGTCGCGCAACCACGAGCAGGCGCAGGTCTTCCAGACGATGCTGTTCTCCAAGATCGTGCCGAACTGCAAGAAGCTGGGCCTGCTCGACGCGGCGGACGGATGGCTGCGCGACCGCTTCACCGACATCGGCGTCATCCAGTTCGAGGACTGGGTCGACACGTCCGAGGAGTACGACTCGCTCGACCTCTCGGTCGACGACGGATCCGCCGAGGCTCCGGCAGCCCGGGCTGCCGACCGGGCCGGTTGAGCACCGGGGGACCCTCGCTCCGGACCCTCTCGGTCGTCGTCCCCGCCCACGACGAGGCCCGGCTGATCGGCCGCTGCCTGGACGCGGTCGCGCTGGCGGCCGCGCGCACACCGGTGCGGGTCGAGGTCGTGGTCGTGGCGAACCGGTGCCGGGACGCGACCGCGGCGGTCGCGGCGGACGCGGGCGCGACCGTCGTCGAGTCCGGTGCCCGGAACCTGGCGGTCGTCCGCAACCTCGGCATCGAGGCCTCCGCCGGGGACGTGGTCGTCACGGTCGACGCCGACTGCCGGCTCCACCCCGACTCGCTCCGGCTCGCCCTGGGCCTGCTCGCCTCCGGCCGGTTCGTCGGCGGCGGCACGAGGGTGGTGCCCGAGCGGCGCTCGACCGGCATCGACGCCACGTACGCCCTCGTCGGCGCGATGACGTTCGTGACCGGCCTCAGCGGGGGGTCGTTCTGGTCCACCCGGTCCGACCTCGACGCCGTGGGCGGCTTCGACACGTCGGTGCTGGTCGCCGAGGACCTGGACCTCGCCCGACGCCTGCGGACCCACGGTCGCCGCACCGGCCGTCGCTGGGGCACGATCCGGACCGCGCCGGTCGAGGCGTCGTGCCGCAAGTTCGATCGCTACGGCGACTGGCACATGTTCGCGATGGGGCGCGAGCTCCGATCGATCGCGGCGGCGCGACGCGGGACCGACACCAGCTGGGTGGACCGCTACTTCTTCGACTTCCAGGACGTCGTCGACTAATGGGTGCTGCCTGGTCGTCGTGAGAGGCTGGGTCCTGAGCGGCTGCCGGGTGAGCACTGCCTTCGACAGCATCGGTTGAGTGCTGGGCTCAGACCGTGCCCCCGGTGGCTTCTTGGGATGGTCCGGCGAACAGCAGGTGGGATGACGTGCCAGTGCGAGCACCAGATCCATTAGTCAGCTGCACGGCCCTCCTTGCTCACGCCGTCGTCGTCGACCAGGAGGTATGGGACGGTGCTGTTGTTCGTGGGAGTCGATTGGGCTGAGGACCATCACGACGTGTGCGTGATGGATGCCGGTGGCCGAGTTCTGTCGAAGGGCCGGGTCACGAACGACCTGGCCGGGATCGCCAAGATCCATGACCTGATCGGCCGGGCCATCCCGGCGGAACTCGATGACGACCCGGAGGTGATCGTCGGGATCGAAACGGATCGGGGGCTGTTGGTGCGGGCGCTGGTCGCGGTCGGCTACCGGGTGCTGGCGGTGAACCCGCTCGGGGTCGACCGCTACCGCGACCGGGTCCGGGTGTCGGGCGCGAAGTCCGATCCGGGTGACGCCCGGGTGCTGGCCGACATGGTCCGCACCGACGCGCACCAGCACCGGCCGGTCGCCGCGGACAGCGACCTGGCCGAGGCGATCAAGCTGGTGGCTCGGTCGCACCAGTCGGCGATCTGGTCGAGGCGCCGGCTCGCGAACCAGGTGCGCTCCGCGCTGCGCGAGTACTACCCCGCAGCTCAGGAGGCGTTCGACGACCTCATCCACACCGACGCTGTGTCGGTGCTGGTGATCGCACCGACACCCGAGCTGGGCAAGGCGCTGTCACTGTCGAAGATCGCCTCGGCGCTGCGGCGCGGTGGCCGCCAACTCAACGTCGACAAACGAGCAGCTGCGATCCAAGCGGCGCTTCGCGCCGATCATCTGACCCAGCCCTCGCTGGTCGCCGATGCCTACGGGAAGATCGTGGCCTCGCTGGTCAAGGTGATCGCGGCGCACAACACCCAGATCGCCGAGCTCGAAGAGGTCCTCGAAACCCATTTCAGCCAGCACCCGGACGCTGACATCCTCCGATCCCTGCCGGGGCTCGGAGTCGTCACCGGCGCCCGGGTGCTCGGAGAGTTCGGTGACGATCCCGACCGCTACGCCACGGCCAAAGCACGCCGGAACTACGCCGGCACCAGCCCCCTCACCGTCGCCTCCGGCACACGACGCGTGGTGAGAGCCCGCCACATCCGCAACCGACGGCTCGCCGACGCCCTGCACTGGTGGGCCTTCAACGCCATCAGCCGATCACCCGGAGCACGAGCCCTCTACGACCACCGACGAGCAGCAGGCGACACCCACAGCGGCGCCCTCCGCGTCGTCGCCAACCGCCTCGTCGCCATCATGCACGGCTGCCTCCGCTCCCGCACCACCTACGACGAGACCACTGCCTGGTCTCACCGCAACGACCTCGCCGCTTGACACCTCCCACACGTGGGATGTCTGAGGCGGGATGCTCCGGCGAGACGGGATTCTCCGGCGCGGATCGCGACAAGGGTTGTCGCTGTGCACCCCCATATCCGCGTCAGCGGCCGGTGGTGATGTACTCCTGCATCTGGCGGGTCTCCTCCTCGAGCTGCTCGAGGCGGGCCTTGACCACGTCGCCGATGCTGACGATGCCCACGAGCTGGCCGTCGACGATCACCGGGAGGTGACGGCACCTCGTCTCGGTCATCCGGCGGGCGAGACGCTCCAGGTCGTCGTCGGGCTGGCACGTCACGACCTCGGTGGTCATGGCGGCCGACACCGGCTCGTGCATGATCGCCTCGCCGCGCTCGGCGAGCCGCCGCACGATGTCGCGCTCCGACAGGATGCCCTCGATGCCTCGTCCGTCGGACGAGACGACCAGGGCGCCGACACCGCGCAGTCGCAGCTCGTTCACCGCCTCGGTGAGCGGGGCCGACGGCGCGGTGGTGGCCACCGTCGAGCCTTTGCTGGACAGGATCGATGACACTCGCATCGGTCTGACCCCCTGTTGGACCCGGCCGGTCCGATGCCGCCCCCCTTGGGCGATCGGGCCGGTTGACCTTCGGTCACTCCAAGTATCCACCCCGCGACACGTCAAGTCACCCCGGCGTGTGCCTGCGCCTGCCCGATCCGGCGCCCGTTCAAACCTGGCGACGGATCGGGACGATCACTCGCCAGAATGGCCGCATGGAGGTGCACGACGCGCTCGGCGACCTGGCGGCCCTGGTGGACCGACGTGCACCCGGCCTGGCCCGGTTCCTGTCCGGCCTGCGCTGGGGCGGATTGCGGACGATCAACCCGGACGGCAGGACCTGGGGCGCCGAGGCCGCGCTCGGGGTCGGCCTGGGCATCGGCGTCCGCGAGACCATGCGCTCGGTCACCTCCGGCCGCGTGCGCATCCCGGTCGTGCCGGCGGCCGCCACCGGCTGGGCGGCCGTGCACGC
>JAEXGP010000412.1 GCA_023450775.1 Actinomycetes bacterium
GCCGTGTGCGGCCGACGGCCCAGGGGTGGTCGTCGTCCAGTTGCGCGGCGGCGCGCCGGCAGGCGGCCGCCACGGGTGCCGCCCTGCCCGAGACCAGCAGCACGGCGTCGGTGTGGATGCGGTCGACGGCGTCGGCCATGGCCTCGGCGGCCGACGCGCCGGTGGCGACCGGGACGTCCAGGTCCGCCAGGGCGTCGGTCCCCCGGGGTGCGACGACGACGCACGGCCCGGACTCCTGTGCGAGCACCACCGAGTGGCGTTGCAGCTCTGCAGGCTCGTCGCCCAGCACGACGACCGTGGTGAACGTCCCGTCGGCCCTGTCGCCGAGGTCGGCTCGGTCGGCGCGCTCGGGTCCGGCCCCGGCCGATCCTCGGCCGTGACGGCTGCGCGACGAGATCAGGTCGGCGAGCACGCCGGCCGTCCCGGTGAGCAGCGCGAGGGCGATCAGGACCGTGGCGGGCCAGCGGCCGTCACGGGTGAGGAAGGCGAGCCAGACCAGCAGGACGACGGTGCCGAGCACCGACACGAGCTGGGCCGCCGACGCGACCCGGTTCGTGCCGGTGCCGGCGACACCGTCGGCACCGTCATGGTCGGACACCGGCGTCTCAGTCCCTGGCGTGGGACCGCTGGCGGGTGACGAGGACCATCGTGAGGCCGCCGAGGAGCAGCAGCGCACCGATGATGATCAGCGGCAGGGAGCTGCCGCCGGTGAAGGCCAGCGCGCCGTCGGACCGGGAGGCGGACGCGCCCGCCACCCGGCTGTCGTCGTCGGGTGTGATGGAGGTGGCGACGACGGTCGTCCCGGCCACGTCGGCCTCGGTCGTGGTGGTCGACTCCTCCGGCACCGTCGTCGTCGGCTCGACCGTGGTGGTCGTCACCTCGGTCGTCGTGGGCGCCTCGGTGGTGGTCGTGGGCGCCTCCGTCGTCGTCGGCGCCTCGGTGGTCGTGGTCGTCGACTCCGTGGTCGTCGTGGGGGCCTCCGTCGTGGTGGTCGTCGACTCGGTGGTGCTGGTCGTCGGGCCCTCGGTGGTGGTGGTCGACTCGCTGGTGGTCGTCGTCGGCTCGGTCGTGGTGGTGGGGTACGTGGTGGAGGTCGGCGGTTCCGTCGAGGTCGTCGTCGGGTACGTCGTCGACGTCGTCGTGGACGTCGTCGTCGTCGTGGTCTGCGGCGTGCAGCTGCACGGCGTCACGTTGGTGCCGAACGGCTTGTCGTGGAGCTCCGCACCACCGCTGTGGACGAACGCCGAGGCGTAGACGGCGCCCACCAGGTTGCCGCCACCGGTCTGCTCGAACGTGCCCCAGGGCAGCAGGACCGTGCCGGCCAGCTCGTTCGACCCGGTGATCTTGACGCTGTTGGCCAGGCCGAAGTTCCACAGCGTGTAGCGCGCGTGGTTGTTGGAGTCGCCGGTGAGCTTCGGCGGGTTCCAGTTGGCGGGCACGCCCGCCACGTTGATGATGAGCGGGCGGTCCTTGGACGGTGCGGCGCCGTCCCGGAACGTGATGCTCGAGAGCTTCGACAGGTCCGCAGCGGTGAGCTTGAGCACCATCTGGCCGGAGCCCGACGGGTAGATGTAGGCGTCGCCGCCGGTCCACGGTGCCGTCGGTCCGTTGGCGCCGGCGAGCTTCACCGTCGGCTCGCAGTACGCCAGGCCGGCGGACAGCTCGCCCCAGCCCTTGAAGGCCGCCTCGAAGTCGAACGTGCTGGCGCGGGTGGCGCTCTGGAGCGACTGCGAGCTGTTCTGGCCGAAGATGCGCGGGGTGGAGTCGACCGACGCCTTGTGGGCGTTGATGACGATCTGGTTGGGGTTCTGGCGCTTGGCCTCGACGCCCGCGGCGTTGCCGACCGAGACCCAGCCCTTGTCCACCGTGAGCTGGCCCTTGGACGACTTGATCTGGGCCTTGCCCCGGACGAGCAGCGAGGTGGGCTGCTGGTCGGAGGGGTTGATCTTGTAGGTGCCGGCCGAGTGGATCGCCACCTGGTACTGGTCGAAGGTCAGGTTGCCGCCGACGGCCACGGGGCCCTCGGCCTCGTTGGCGTTGAGAGATGCGTCGCCCTTGGTGACGGCGTTGAACCCGTTGGCGGCCGTGGCGGGATTGACCGCCGCGGCGATGCAGAACTGCACGGTGCTGATGTCGGGGGTCTTGCCGCCCACGGGCGCGATGCCGTCCACGCCGAACGAGCCGGTCAGGGCGCTGGGCGTGATCCAGGAGTCCTTGGAGCCCGGTCCGGCCTTCACGACGACCGCGGCGATGGGCTGGCTGGACGAGAAGTCGCCGCCCTTGGCGGAGGTCTTGGACAGCGAGACGACCTTGGAGTTGCCGTTCGGCTCGACGTACTTGTACTTGCCCTTGTCCTTGCCCTGCGTCTGGTAGCTGTACTTGGCCACCAGCTTGGTGCCGGCGGGGCACACCGGCTCGGGCGCCGCGCCGGTGCTGGCGAAGATGCCGAGGCCGAGCAGCAGCGCGCCGACGATCGCCATGGCGACGCCGCCCCGGGTGGGCGTGATCCGCGGACCGCTCGACGTGGAGCTGGGCTGGTCGGTGCTGGACATGGCGGGGCCTCTCCGTCGGGGGCGGGCGCGCTCGGGCGCGCACCTCTGCCCTCTCTGGGTCGGTCGCCGGGCCCCGGAGTTGAGGACTTGCCGGACGGCCTTCGGAGCCGAAGCGGAGGGTTGCGGGACGTCCCCGGAAGGGGTCGTCCGGGAGTACCGGGTCGCCCGATGGCACGAACCGGGGATGCGTGCCCGCGCGATCGCTCCGTACGGTCCGTGCGGCCGTCGAGCGGGATCGGAGCGAGATGTCGGAGCAGCGGTACCAGGGCACGATCCGTGCCGACGTCCCCGCGGGGTGGTTCGTGAAGGAGTCGATCACGCTGCTCGCGCCGTCCGGGCAGGCCAACGTCATCGTGTCCAGCGAGCCCCTCGATCCGACGTTGACCACCGAGCAGTACGCGGCCGTGCAGGGGGAACTGCTGCGGCGGGAGTTCCCCGGCTACGTGGAGCACCGCTTCGACCGGACCCGGGTGTTCGGGATGGACGGCTTCCTGCGGCAGTTCGAGTGGACGCCTCCCGATGGGGTGCGCGTGGCGCAGGTGCAGGCGTACGCCACGCGCGGCGGACGCGGCTTCACCGCGACGGGGACCGCTCCGGCGACCGTGGCCGCCGAGCACAGCCGCACGTTCCTCGACCTCCTGCGCTCCATCGAGATCGTCGGTCCGGGCGGCGGGCCCGAACCGGGCACCCCACCCGCGCAGAAGCGGGGGTCGGCGACCACGGTCACCTGGACCGGCTGAGCCCGTCCCGTCGGGCCGCGCCGGCGACACAGGTGGAACCGATCACGGAGCTGGAGCGGTCGACGCCGGGGTGCCCTGCGCGGCGGCCAGCAGACGGTGCACGATGGCCTGCACGTCCTCCTGGCGATGCCGTTCCGTCGCGAACACCGGTGCCTCGATCGCCTCACCGTCGCTCGTCGCGGTGATGTACATGCGGTACGAGGACGCCATCTGGACCGAGGTCGGTCGGCTCACGTAGCTGATCGGCTGCAGGTGCACTGCGGTCACGTCCTGCACCCGGAACGAACGCCGGCGGAAGGGCCCCGACACCACGAGCGTGCCCGGTGTGGCGGACGCCTTCGTCATGAGCACGGCGTAGGCGGCGCCGGCGACCACCAGCACTGCGATGACGACACCCAGGACGGGGGCCACACCGAAGGCGATCGCCGGGGCCAGCACGGCCATGAACAGGACGAGCTTGCCGTCGCTCGAGTTGAAGACCCGACGGAGGTAGAGGCCCACCGTGGGTCGGACCACGACGTGCTGCGACATCGTCCGCTCCCTTCGTCGTGACGACCGGACGACCGTACGCACCTCGGCGCATCTGTCCGCATCCCCGATCCGTGCCAACTCCGCAGCCGGCTGTCGGAGCGGACATGGCACGATCCGAGGATTCCCCGGGTTCGAGACCCCTCTTACGGTCGACGTAGCACTCGTCCGACCGGAAGGGGATCAGACATGTCGTTCGAGGATCAGATCGCAGACCTGGACGCCGTTGGAGTCGTCGACTCGGACGGGGACGGGGTGGCCGACTCGGTCATCGCCGACCTGGACGGGGACGGCGTGGCGGACGCCGCGGTGCAGATCGATGCCACCACCGGCGGGTACTCCATGCAGGAGGTGGCGTCGGACGGCTCGTCGGTGACGTTGTTCCACGACGCCGACGGCACGGTCGTCGAGGCAGCGTTCGTCGACGCCTCGGGCGCCGTCGTGGAGATGCAGGGCGACGGCCTCACCGACTTCCTGGAGACGTTCGGCGCGGATCGGCAGGACGCCGTACCGGGGGACGGCGACGCGACCGACGGGTTCGACGAGGACGTCGTGTCACAGGTGCCGATCCAGACCGATCCCGACCTGTACACCACCACCGACGAGGTGACGGAGAGCGACGCCTACCGCGAGTGGGAGTCCGAGGTCGCCGGGACCGACGGCATCGTGGGTGATGTGTCCGATGCGGACTTCTGGTTCGAGCAGTCGACCGACTTCACGTGCGCACCGTCGGCGGCCACCCAGATCATCGAGGACTTCACCGGGGTGGACCTCCCCGACGAGTTCGACGTCGCCTCCTACGCGGCCGAACGGGGCCTGCTGGACGAGGAGGGCATGACGATCGACGGTCTGACCGAGGTGCTGACCGACCTCGGCGTGCCGTCGCAGACGCTGCACGACCAGACCTGGGAGGACCTCGCCGGCTACCTGGACGAGGGACGATCCGTGGTGATGGCAGTCGATGCCGGCGATTACTGGCCGGGGTTCACCGACGAGAGCGACGGAGTCGACCACGCCGTGCGGATCGTGGCGATCGACACCGAGCGGTGCATCGCGATCCTCTCCGACTCGGGTCACCCGGACGGCTACCAGCTCGAGGTTCCGCTCGACGCGCTGGACGAGGCGTGGAGCTCCCCGTCGGTCGACGAGTCCGGCCAGCTCGTCTCGGACCGAACCCTCGTGGTGTCCGACCAACCGGATCCGACGATGGGCGATGCCGCCGATCCGTACGGCACCCCGGTCGACGAGGTGGTCCCCGACGTCGCGCAGGTGGCCACCGAGCCGTCGGTGTTCGATGAGGATCCGTTCGCCGTGTCGGCCTCGGCCGATGCCGACGACGAGGGCAGCCCGTTCGGCGACACCTTCTCGAACCCGCTCGGCTGGGTGATGGTGCCGGTCGTCCTGGCGGCATCCAGGATCTTCTCGGCGGTCGCGGCGAAGCGGTGACCGCCTCGACATCCTCCGTGGTGGCCGAGGGACTGGCGGTGGTCCGCTCGTCCCTCGGTCCCGTGGCCGCCGCGCGCCTCGGTGAGGTGTGCTCGCGCGCGGACGACCCACCGTCGGTCGCCGTCGCCGGGCGGGTGTCCGCCGGCAAGTCGACGCTGGTCAACGCGGTCGTCGGTCGCCGCGTGGCACCGACCGACGCCGGGGAGTGCACCCAGGTCGTGGCCCGCTTCAGGTTCGGGAGCGTCGAGCACGTCGTGGTCCACGGTCGGGACGGCGAGACCGCCGTGCGCCGCCTGGGCGACGACGATCGCATCCCGTCGTCGCTCGGCCGGCCCGCCGCCGAGATCGACCACATCGAGGTGTTCCTCGCCAACCGCCGCCTGCGCTCGGTCGAGATCGTCGACACGCCCGGTGTGTCCTCCGCGTCCGGGGCGGGCCACCGCACCGAGCGGTACTTCGGCATCGACGCCGCCAGCACCGCCGCGGTGGGTCGCGCCGATGCCGTGCTGTACCTCCTGACCCACACGGGCCGGACCGACGAGGCGACCGACCTGACGTCGTTCGGCGCCGCGGCCGGTGGCCGGACCGACGCGGCGGTCGGCGTCCTCGGCAAGGCGGACCTCGTCGCCGGGGGCGACCCTGCCGCCGCAGAGGAGCTGGCCGCCCGGCTGGAGGACCGGCTGCGCGGGGCGGTCCGCACCGTCCTGCCGTTGTGGACGCTCGTGGCGGAGGCCGTGTCCTGCGGGCGCCTCTCCGAGGCCGACGCCCGCGCGGTCGCTTCCATCGCCGACCTCGACGGCGCCACCCGGGAGCTCCTGCTCGCCGATGCATCCCTGTTCGTCGAGCTCGACGCGCCGGTCGACCGGGCCAGCCGGGCACGCCTGCAGGACGTGCTCGGTCACGTCGGTGCCGCCCGGGCGGTCGAGCTCGCGGCCGACGGCATCCGTGGCGCGGCCCCGCTCGTGGACGCCCTCGACGGGCTGTCGGGCCGGTCACGCCTCGACGAGGCGATGGACGAGCTGGAGGAGCGGGCCGAGGTGCTGCGCGCCGCCCGGATGCTCGAGGCCGCCGATGTCATCGCCTACGGAGAGCCCGACGCGGACGGCCTCCGGGACGTGGTCGAGCAGCTCCGCTCCCGGCCCGAGCTCCACGTGCTGGACGAGACCACGGCGCTGGACGACCTCAGATCCGGTCGCGCCCGGCTCCGACCCGACGTGGTCGACCGGGCGGTCGCGACGCTGGTCGAACCCGAGTCGGTGTCGAACGTCGACGCCGCCATCGACCACTGGCGGGAGGTCGAGGTGCTGTGCGGCGACCCGGTCGGCGAACGCGTGGCGCGGACCATCGGAAGGACGCTGATGCTCCGCCGCCGGGGGTTCCGGTGATCGCCATGTTCGCTCCCTCGTTCGAACCCACCCCACCGGCCCCCGCGACGACCCGGCCGGAGCCGTCCGCGGCGGTCGGTCCGGCGGTGACCGGCGGGTCCGACGGCGTGTCGCTCCCCGTCGTCGGGCTCGGCCTGCTGGTCGCACTCGCGATCGGCGTCGCCGTCGGGTACGTCGTCCGCCTGCTCGCCGCTCCGAACACCTCGGCTCCGAACACCTCTGCTCGGAACGTCGCTGGTCCGAACGCCGCGGCTCCAGACGTCGCCCGGCCGGTCGCGAACCGGTCGACCGGGGACCCGGCAGGCGGTCGGGCCGCAGACGCCGCCGTGCTCGAGGCACGTCGCCGGGCGACCCTGCTCGCCGACACGCTCGTGGAGGTGCGCGACCGGGTCGCCAACCGCGCGATCTCCGACCGGATCGGCTCCGCCCTCGACGCGGCCGGTTGGACGACGATCGATCCGACGGGTGAGCCGTTCGATCCCCACGTGCACCGCGCGGTCGATCGGGAGATCACCGACGATGCAGAGCTCGACCGGACGGTCGCCGCCACCGAACGGGTGGGCTACACCGACGATCTCGGTGCCGTCGTGCGCCTGCCCGAGGTCGTGGTGTTCCACCACGAGGCGGCCGGCCCCGACGACGCGAGGAGCGTCCGTTGACCGCACGCAGCGCCGAGGTGCGCAGCATCGAGAACCTCAAGGCCAACGTCGCCAAGTTGCAGCATCGGGCCGCGGAGCTGGCCGACGGCCTGGGGGTCACCCTGGCCGAGGACCAGGGTCCGGCCGCCGATGCGGTGGCCACGGTGGTGGTCGTCGGCGAGCCCAAGAACGGCAAGTCCTCGCTGGTCAACGCACTCGTGGAGCGCCCGGGGCTCTCGCCCGTCGACTACTCGGTGTCCACGGCAACCTACATCTCGGTCCGCCACGGGACCCCGGCCGTCAGGGTGTACCCGGACGGCCACGACGACGCGGTGGTCGTCCCGATCGACGATCTCCCGGCCTGGACCTCGGTCGACGGCCTCGCGTCGAACCCCCGCGCGCCACGGGTGCCCCGGCCCGTCGAGGTCACGCTGGACGCGCCGATCCTCGAGCGGGTCACGCTCATCGACACACCGGGCGTGGGCGGCTTCGACGGCAGCCATGACCGCGCCACGCTCGCCGCGCTCACGGGTGCCACGTCGCTGCTCTTCTGCGCGGACGGCTCCCGACCGCTGTCGGAGCCGGAGCTCGAGTTCCTGTCCCGAGCCACCGGCGCGATCGCCCGTGTGGCGTTCGTGCTGACCAAGGTCGACCAGAACCCCGGCTGGCGGGACGTGATGACCGACGACCGGAGGAGCATCGCGGAACGGGCACCGGCGTTCGCCGAGGCGCCGTGGTTCCCGGTGGCCGCCCCGCTGGCCGAGCGCTCCCTCGACCTCTCGCTGCCGGACGCGGCGCGTGCGACCCTTCGTGAGCGGTCGGGGCTCGATGCGGTGAGCGCCCACCTGAGCTCCGCGGTGGTCGGGCAGCTGGACGAGCTGGTGGCTGCCAACACCGTCAAGCAGATCCGGCTCAACGGCGAGCTCCTGCTGGAGCGGGCGTCCGAGCGCGTGCAGATGCTCGACGACCCGTCCGACGACGCGAGGCGACAGCTCCAGTCCGAGCAGCAGGAGCTCGACCGGCTCGCCTCGATCGAGGACACGTGGCGGACGGACCTCGAGCTCAGCCTGAACACGCTGCGCGGCGCGGAGATGAACCAACTGGACCGCGTGATGCGCGAGATCCAGGCGCTGGGCGAGTCGCTGGTGAAGCGGAAGGACGTGGGCGCCGAGCAGCTCACGACCACCGTGAACGAGCGGCTGTCGCTCGAGGCGGGCGGAGCGAGCGCCCGCATCGTCGACGGCACCGAGCGGCAGATCCGCGAGATCGTCGGCGACGCCATCGAGAGCCCGGCGTTCGTCGCCGCCATGGAGAAGGCCCTCGGGTCCGAGGAGGTGGTGCGCCTGCGGGAAGGTCGCGACCTCATCGCCGAGGGTCGGCTGCAGCCGGCGCAGACGATGCCGCTCGTCATGACCGTGTCGAGCGGGTTCATGATCGCCAACTTCACCGGCCTGGGCGGTGCGTTCGGCGCGGTCACGACCGCCGGCCTGTCGTTCGTGCCCGGACTGGGACTGGGCGTCGCCGCCGCGGCGACCGCGGTCATGTTCGCCCGTCGTCAGTCGAAGCAGAACGAGCGGAGCCAGTGGCTCCAGACGCGGCTCGCCGAGGCGAGGACGGACCTGCAGACCGTGGTCGAGCAGCGGATCGCCAGCTCCAAGACGCTGGCGCTGCGCGCCGTCAGGGAGTGGATCCGGAGCCGCCAGTCGGAGCTCCGGTCCTCGATCTCGGCGCTGAACGCCCAGGTGCAGCGCGACGCCTCGACTCGGCAGGCCGCCGTGCAGGAGGCCCGGGCCCGGGTCGAGGGGGTCCAGGCGCTGCTGCGGACCTGCGACAACTACCTCGACCGCCTGGCGAAGGACCCGACCGATGTCTGAGGGACCGTCGGACCACCTCCCGGACCAGCCGGACTTCGTGTCGGCCGCCGACTCCGCGGACCCGCTCCGCGATCCGACCCACCCCGACCCGGGCGATCCGGACCCGTTCGACGCCGCAGCCTTCGAACCCGACGACCGCGACCCGCTTGCCGAGGATCCGCTGGCGGCGGACAAGACGTGGGACGACCCGACGTGGGACGACCCGACGTGGGGTGACGGGTCCGAGGGCGAGCCGCACTCCGCGCTCGAACCGCATGCACCCGACGACGGACTGCCCGAGGACGACGTCCCGGATGCGGACGTGCACGCCCGTACCGACGCCGACTCCGGTGCCGACGGCGGCGAGGGCGACGGGACCGAGCCGTCGGCGAGTGGGCCGGACGATGGGTGGACCGGCGGTGACGACGAGCTGGACCTCCCGGTGGACCCGGATGCGGCGCTCGAGCCGGATCCCCTCGCCGAGCACGGCCGCCGGGCCGTCGAGGAGACCACCCAGCTCGTGATCGACGCACTCGTGGTGAGCACCGATCAGGACCAACCGGACACCGGCGCACCTGTCCCCGGTTGGGACGGCGTCGCGATCGGTGTGGAGCCGGCGGTCAGCGCCTGGGCCGTTCCGGTGGTCGATCCCGATCCCGACTTCGTCGACCTCGACCTCCTCGGCTGACGACCCGGGTCGCCGACCCTGGTGATCCGGGTGGCGGCGCGATGGGCCCGCGACGCGCCGATGGCGCCGACCGGAGTCGGCGCCACCGTGCAGGGGGGTCGGTCGGGGCGTCGCAGAGCCCCCGTCAGCGCTCGGTCGGGTCGAACCGGTCGGCGTCGTAGCCGTCGGACCGGCCGTCCACGTCGCGGTCGTTCAGCTGGTCCGCGTACGGGTCCCGGTCGTAGCCGTCGGCCCGGCCGTCGAAGTCCGTGTCGTGGATGTCGTCGGCGTTCGGGTCTCGGTCGTAGACGTCGGGGCGGCCGTCGAAGTCACGGTCATCCCGCTGGTCCTGGTACGGGAAGCGGTCGCTGCTGTCCGGGATGCCGTCGAAGTCGTAGTCCGGCTCGCTGCCACTCGTGCCGAACGGATCGCTGGACATCCCGCCCGACCACGGGCTCGGCGACGGGTGGTACGGCGTCTGCCACTCGACGGCCGACGACGACGGCGGGGCGGTGGGGTTGTACGGGTTGTCGAAGACGACGGCGGACGACGACGGCGGCGCCGTGGGGTCGTACGGGTTCTGGAACACCACGCCGGGACCGGTCGTCGGAGAGGTGCCCGGCAGCGTCGACCACGAGCCTGTGTCCGCGACGCCGTCCTGGTTCGCGTCCAGGACGACGGTGTCGTAGACGCCATCGAGGTCCTGGTCGAGCTGACCCGACTCGATGATGCCGTCCTGGGTCGTGTCATAGGCGATCCGGTCGATCAGGCCGTCCAGGTTCGAGTCGGCGGCGACCCCGTCGGTGATCCCGTCCTCGTTCTTGTCGAGGGCCCAGGTGTCGGCGATGCCGTCGCCGTTGGCGTCCGCCGCGTACTCGTCGGCGATGGTGTCGCCGTCGGTGTCGATCAGCCACAGGTCGGTCGTGCCGTTCCCGTCCTGGTCCACAGCTGTCTGGTCGGCGATGCCGTCGCCATCGGTGTCGAGGTTGGTGTCCATCTTCCGCTCCTTGTCCACGACCCGATCGGGTCCTGTCGAGCGTACGAACGGCCCGGAATCGGGGGCTTCCCCACATCGTGCCAACCGGCTGACACCCCGTCGTGGGTCGGGCCGAAGGCCGTTCAGTGGGCGTTCAGCGGCCCGTCGTACGTTCCGGCCGCCGAAGCTGGGAGGACCGGAACGTGTGGTCGAAGCGACCGGGCGGGGCGCGACGTGCGCGCCACGACATGTGGAGCACGGATTGGGTCGGACCGGACGTCCGCCCGACGTCGTGGCGCCCGGCGACGTCGGTCGAGGGGGCGTGGTGGCGACGCGGCTGATCGGGCGGGTGGCGGAGCTCGACGCGGTGGACGACGCGTTGCAGGCCGGGGCCTCGGCGGTCCTGTGGGGGCCGCCGGGCATCGGACGGTCGTCGGTCGCTCTCGCGGCCACGGAGCGCAGCCGCCCCGCGATCGGCCACGCACTCGCATCCCTGTCGTTCCGTCCCTACCTCCTGCTCGAATCGGCCCTCGGCGTGCCGGCGCCGTCCGGGACGCAGGACGACGTGGCGACCTGGGCCGCACGTCTCCTCGGGTCCCGTGTGCTCGTGGCCGAGGACGTGCATCTGGCGCACCCCGCGACGATCGGGATCCTCGGTCGCCTGGCTGCTCGTACGACCGTCGTGATGACGGCGGCATCCGGTCACCCGAACAGCGACGCCGTCGCCGCCGCGCTGGATCGGTGGGACCTGCTCCGGCCCCGCCCGGTCGAGGTCACTCCCCTCGAGGACCTGGACGCCCGCGAGCTGGTCGCGGAGCTCGGGGCCACGTTGTCGCCGTCGGAGGTGGACGACGTCGTTCGTGAGTCGGGCGGCATCCCGGCGTGGCTCGTGGCCGGTGCGCTCCGCCGCCACGACGACCGCTCCGGCTCGATCCTGCAGTCCATGGACGTGGAGGTGCGCACCGCCCTTGCCGTGGCCGCCGTGCTGGCCCGCCCAGCGGAGCCCGAACTGCTCGGACCGGGGGCCGCCGGACTCGTGGCGTGCGGTGCGGCGTCGATCGACGGCCGGGGCCGGGTGGTCGCAGTCTCCGCGCTCGCACACGCCGCCCTCGAACGGGTCCCGCTCGAACAGCGCCGCCGGATCCACGAGCTCCTCGCCGCACGACTGCCCGATCCTGCCGAGGCCGCCCGGCACCTCGCTGCCGCCGGCCGTGCCGACGAGGCGGCCGCGCTCGCGATCGACGAGGCCGGGCGCTCGGCCACGCCCGAGGAGCGCGCCGCTCACCTCGACTTCGCCGCCTCCGTTCGGCCGATGCCCCGGACGGTCGTGGACGCGGTCGGCGCACTGCTGCTCGCCGGCGACCTGGCGTCGGCCGCGCGGTGGGTCCCGTCGCTCGACCTCGACGATCCCGAGCAGGCCCTCCTCGCTGCGAGGGTGCACCGCTTCGCCGGCGTCGACACCGCGGCGCGGCAGGCGGTTCGGGTCGGACTCGCCGCGGCGGACCGGGGCTCGCCGGTCTGGCGGCGGCTCCTGGTCGAGGCCGTCTGGTCCGGCGCCGACCCGTCGTCGTCGCACGAGGAGGTCCTCGACGCGTGCGCCGGCACCTCTGAGGAGGGGGCGGCGACCGTCGCCTGCGCCGTGACCTCCCACAGCGATGCCGACGGGTTGCGGCAGCTGGACATCTCGGTGTTCGAGGCCCCGGAGCGCTTCCACATCGGCCTGCTGATCAGCCGCGCCCTGCTCCGCGCCGGTGACACCGGTGCGGCGTCGAGGATGGCGTCGACCGTTGCACGCCTGGCCCGCGACGACGGGTTCTCCAACTGGGCGGCGGTGGCACTGATCGAGTCGGCCTGGTGCCGGTACCTCCTGTGCGGCGACGTCGACGCCCTCGACGAGGTCACGAGCCTCCTCGAGGGGCTCCTCTCGTCACACGCTCGTGATCGCGCCAGCGCGTTGCTGCACCTGGGCACCGTGGACCGCGATCCCATCGGCGCGGCCGATGAGCAGACCGTCGGCCCGTCGGCGCTGTGGGCGGCGATCGCAGCCGAGGCGTCGCTCGCCGTCGACGACCTCGAGCGGGCCAGCGTGTCCTCCGCGATCGCGGGCGTCCCGCCGGCCGACCCGGTGACGTCGGTGCTGTCCGGTCCGGCGGCGGTGACGGCGTCGGCGCGATGGGGAGTCCCCGCCGAGGGCCTCGGGGGCTTCCCGTTGCTGGAGGCGGAGGCCGCGGCGCTCGCCGCCGGCGACGAGGAGGGCATGGCAGAGGTCGCGGACCGGTGGCGCCACGTCGCCGTCCGGGGCGTGGTCCGCTGCCTGCTGCACTGCGGTTCGCCCGGCGCCAGGGAACGGGCGGCCGAGGCGGCGACCGGGGCGGGGCTCCTGCGCTGGGCCGCACGTGCCGGTGTGCAGCCCGAGCAGGGCGACGGCGTGCTGACCGCCCGTGAGCGCCAGGTCCTCGAGCTCGTGGCCGCCGGGTGCACCACGCCGATGATCTCCCGACGTCTCGGCATCGCGGCATCGACGACCGAGTCGCACATCAAGAGCGCCAAGTCGAAACTCGGCGTGTCCACCCGCGCGGGCGCGGTCGCCCGCCTGTCATGACGTTCCCGGTGCCCGGCGACGGGCCGCTGCTCGTGCGCGATCCCGACACGGCGTCGTGGCGCAGCACTGCCGAAGCCGCGGGCTGGTCCCTGGTCGAGTCGGGCTGTCCCGACGAGCCCTGGAACCTGGAGGGCACGTTGGTGTGCACGGCCGATCCGACGGCCGCCGCCATGGCGGTCCTGCGGGGCGGCGGCGCGGCGCTCGTCGCCGACCTCCCCGAGGAGCAGCTCGACCTGCTCCTCGCGGACGTCCAGCGGGTGGGCGGCCGGGTCCTGTCGACCGTGTCGGTCGCCGACACCACGACCGACACCGACGTGCTGCTCTCGGCGCTGGTGGAGGGCGAGTCCGTCGGTCGGGCGGCCCGGCAGGCCCACATGAGCCTGCGGACCGCGCAGCGGCGCCTGGACGCGTTGAGGAAGGCCTACGGAGTGACGACCACGGCGGCGGTCGTGGCGATCTGGACGAGGGAACGGCGGCAGATGGACGGTGGACGATGACGGGACAGCAGACCGACGGATCCGGTTGGTCGCTCGCGATCGACTTCGGGACCACGGCGACCACGGCGGCGATCGTCCGAGGCTCGGATGTGACGCTCGTGCGGTTCTCGTCGACGACGCGCATGCCTTCGGGGGTCTTCGTCGACCCCGACGACGGGTTGCTCGCCGCGACGGCCGCGGTCAACCGCGGCGGAGCCGATCCGAGCCGGTACATCCGTACGCCCAAGCGCCACGTGGGCCGGGACGACGAGCTGGTGGTGGGCGGTGACGGCGTCAGCGTGACCGTGCTCGTGGCGAAGGTCCTGGGCACCGCCGTGGCCGAGGCGACGCGGCAGGCCGGCGGCTCGCCGCCCGATCACGTGGTGCTGACGCACCCGGCCCGCTGGGGGATCCCGGCGCAGCGTGTGCTCCAGGACGCAGCGGTCCGCATCGGCATCGCTCCCGACGCAGTGCGCCTGGTGCCGGAGCCCGTGGCCGCGGGTCATGACGCCGCGACCGGTCGCAGCGGGGCCCGTGTGGCGGTCTACGACCTGGGTGGCGGCACGTTCGACGCCGTCGTGCTGGCGTGCGGTGACGACGGTTCGTGGTCGATGGCCGGCCGGCCGGGGGGCATCGACCCCTTCGGCGGCGAGTCGATCGACGCCGCGCTGCACCGCCATCTGGTCACACAGGTCATGGAGGTGGATCCCGCGGCAGCCCCGTCGATCGACACCCCGGCGACCGCAGCGGAGCGCGGTCTGGCCCGCACCTGGTGGCGAGACCTCCGGGCCCTGAAGGAGGACCTGTCCGAGTCGTCCAGCTGCTCGATCGCCGTCCCGGGAACCGGGCACTCGTTGCTCGTGACCCGCGAGGAGCTGGAGGGCCTGATCGAGGCACCGCTCGCCCGCAGCCTGGACGAGTTCGAGCGCACGGTGCGTTCCGCGGGCATCGAGCCGGGAGACCTCACCGAGATCCTGCTGTGCGGCGACGCGTCGCGCATGCCGATCGTGGCGCGGATGGTGGCGGACCGGTTCGACGGCGTCACGGTCAGGTCGGCCGACGACCCCAAGGGCGTCGTCGCCCGCGGGGCGGTGGCAGCCGCTGCCGCAGAGTCGAGCGCCGGGCTGGCACCGGTGGCCGACCTGTCCCCGGAGTCGGGCCAGTCCGACCCGACGGCGCCGGATCTCGTGGAGGTCGCGGCCGAATCCGGCCCGGTCGCGACGCCGGTGGACGGCACCACGTCGACCGCACCGAGCTGGGTCCTCGACCCCGACCCGATCACTCCGGCCACCCCCGCGGGGTCGGATCGCGTCGAGCACCCGACCGCGTCCGCCCCCGCCGCCTCGGGACCCGCAGCAGGGATCCCGATCGTCGGCCCGGACGGCACGGTCCTGGAGGTGGTCGCGGCCGGCAACGCGCCGGCCACCGTCGAACCCGGGCCGACGGTCCCCGGAGCACCAGCCGGCCCGGTGGCCGGGACGTGGGGTCCGGTCGGGAGCGGTCCCGGCGGCACGCCGACGGGGAACGCGACCGGCGGATCGACGGGGAACGGGAAGGTGGTCGCGCTGGTGGCGGTGATCCTCGTGGTGCTCGCGAGTGCGGCGGTCGGCGTCGGTCTGCTGGTCGCCGGCGGTGACGACGACACCGCCGGCGGAGATGGCGGCGGGACCTCGGGGAGCGAGCTCGCGCTCCTCAAGGCGCACTTCGGGCTCACGGCGGCGCAGGACTGCACGTTCACCGAGGATCCCCCGACGGCCAAGTGCTCCGACGCGGGTCCGGCCGAGATCCCCGAGGTCGCGGTGGCAGCGGCGTACGGCAAGCACGTGTCGGCCACCGAACTCGCGAAGGACCTCGAGGGATACCGGGACGCGATCCCGTCCGATGCCGTCGTCTACGCCGACGGCGACTACATCGCCGACGGCAACGCCGAGTCGTCGTCGATCACCGGCACGCTGCTGTCCTTCGAGCACACGGACGAGAACGGCGACGTGGTCTACCGGATGGTCGCGTCGGAGACGATCGGCAACTACATCGTCGAGGTGTCCAGCTCCGACTACGACGCGGCCGAGTGGGCGCTCATCGAGGCGGTGGGCAGCTCGGGTCTGCGAGAGGCGGACGAGGCGTTCGGCACGGCGTTCGGCCTGGACGAGTTCGTCGGCTGCTGGCCGAACCTCACGATGCTGCTCGCCGAGGGTCCCGTCACCTCCTACGACTGCTGGAGCACCGGGATGGG
>JAEXGP010000319.1 GCA_023450775.1 Actinomycetes bacterium
GGCCTTGACCGACCGCTGCTTGTCCCGCTGCTCGGCGAGGACCTTCGACGAGGCCTCGAGCTCGGCCGAGCGCTCGTCCAGGTCGATCTGCGCGGCCCGGAGGTCGTCGGCCACCTGCTGGCGATCGCCGTGCAGGGTCTCGAGCAGGACCTTCTCGTTCACTGCGGTGTTGGGGTCGCCCGCACCGAGCCCGCCGACGTCGGAACCCGCGCTCATGTAGGCGCTCACGATGTAGCTGCTCGCCTGCTTCTTGGCGTCGCCCATGCGAGCCTCGGCGTCGGCGACGGCGGCCTTGTTGTGCTCGACCTGCGCGGTGACCTTGTCCATCTCGAGGCTGGTCTGCAGGTACTGCTCGTCCAGCGCCGAGGCCTTGGCCTCGAGCCGGTCCATCTCCGCTGCGAGTCGCAGCACCTTGGCCCGCTGGCCCTCGACGTCCTGGGCCGACGCGGTGCCGACCATGGAGGCGCCGATCACCAGAGCCAGGGCGGCGAGGACGGCGACCGGACGCACTGCCCGACCGAGGCGGGCGCCGGTGCTCGGCGCGGCCGACGTGTCGGGGGCAGGACGAGGGGTGATGCGAGGTGTGTGGGAGGGACGCATGACGGGGAGCAAGTCAACCACTCATCGCGTTCTGTTACAAATAGGTGTCGATCCGACACACGATCGATGGGAGTGCGGTCGCGTCCTGAGGGGTGAGGGCGCAGGCCCCGGGCAGGCCCCACCGATCTCGCACGGCCCGATCGAGAGGTGCTGAAACTCCTCGTCATGCACTGACGACGGGGGCTCCCCAGGCGCAGGTGGGGGCGGGCCCCGATGGCCGTGCCGCCGCCCAGGTCCGACCGTGGACGACGTGGCCGCCGCCCGGCGACCACGGAGCGTCGCAGAGCGCCTCCCGCGACCCGGCACCACGCCGCATGGGGAGTCGTGGCGACCCGACCGATCGGACCCGACCGTGCCCACCGACGCCGAACCCACGGCCACCCGCCCCATCAACCCGACGGCCCCGCCGGCGACCGGGCCCTCGACCCGAACTCCGCCGCCGGCCGACGGCCCGCCGCCGGGGTCGCTCGGCGCGGCGACGTCCGCTGCGACCACGGCGATGCCCTGGTGGCGACCGGAGGTGGCCCAGTGGCTGGTCGAGCGCCGCAACGCCGGCGACACCCCCGCCGAGATCACGACGGAGCTCGTGGCCCGCGGCTGGGACGCGGACACCGCGGCCGACACCGCCCGGCGTTCCCTCCGTCGGTCCGACCACCACCGCGCGCTCTACGGGACCCTGTGCTGGTCGGTGGGCCTCGGCTCGCTCGGGCTGGCCACCGGACTGCACCAGGTGCTGGCCGAGACGCCCGATCCGGAGCTCGCCGCGATCGCGTTCACGCTCGCGGTCGTGCTGCTGCCGCTCGGCGGTTGGTGCGGGTGGACGGCCAAGCAGCTCGAGTCGACGTCGTCGCACGCCGTGTGGTCACCGACCCGACGCATGTGGTTCGGGACGCTGGCCAGCCTGACCGCCGTCATCGGCATGGTCCGACTGATCACCTACGTGTACCTGATGATCGCCTCACTCACCGGCGCACGGCACACGCCGCTGACGCCGGAGGACCAACTCCAGGTGCTGGTCTCGCTCGGCGTCGTGGTCCCGCTGTTCGCGTGGTCGTTCGGCGAGTGGCGTCGCTCGGACGTCGTGATCTCTGGGCTCCGCGACGTCGACCGACGGGCCGAGCGACGCGCCGATGCCCCGATCGCGGAGACCCACCGATGACCACGGTGCGGACGAACCCCGTGCACGCCACGGCTCGGCCCGCCGCGCCGTCAGCGACCGCGGGCACCGCGGGCACCGCAGGCACCGCAGGCACCGCAGGCACCGCCAAGGCTCGAACACACCGCACCCCCGGCCGACGGCCGGGGGTGCGCCGCGCTGTGGGTGCGGCCAGGCCTGGACGGCGGGGCGATGCTGCCCGGACCCGGCCGCGGATGTGGGGCGGGTCAGGCGCCGGCAGGTCGCAGGACCAGGGAGCCGATCGTGACCGTCTCGGCAGTGACGGCCGCGGCACAATCGCCCGCGCTCGGTGAGGCGACGAACTCCGTGGTGCCCTGGTAGCCGTTGAACCGCCCCCCGATGACGAACACGCTGAGCTGACCGGTCACCGCAGTGTTGAGCGAGGCCACCACCGCCGCGGTCGACGTCGACCCGTCAGACCACCGGACCGTGGCGGGCCCACTGCCCATCTCGGAGGATCCGCTGCACGACAGCTGCTCCCACGACAGCGACAGCGACTCGATCGAGGCACTGGTGACCCCGGCGCCGGTGTCGTCCTCACACGGTGCCTCCGGTTCCCGCCCGGTCAACGTCAAGGTGTTCCGACCATGGGTGAATCTGACTCCAGGTGAGACCGAGAGGTGCAGTGTCCCGCCGCTGCACGACACCGAGCCGTGCTGCGCCGGCCCGGGCGGCAGGCCGGAGCACGCTGCCGGCACCACGACCGACGCCACGACTGCGCAAGCAGCACCGATTCGCTTCATCAACACCATGACCCCCCCTGTCCCGGCAGCCACGCAGCCTGCCGAGCCCATCCCCCGTCGCCCTGGAGCCGTTCCAGCGGAGGCTCAGCGCAGCATCGAACATGCGCCCGGTCGGCCGCTACCGGCAGGGCTGACGGTGCCCCGCCGTCGCCGGGCTCGGTACGCTCCAGGCGTGGAGCGGAGGGGACCGATGAACGAGCGCGCCGGCATCACCTACGAGGCGCCTCACGGCACCGAGTCCCTCGTGCTGCACGACGGCGACGTCGTGCAGTTCGGCCGGGGCGGATCCTGCGCGATCCGGTTCGCCTACGCGCCGGTCGCGGACACCGGCGTCCCCAGGATCGCGGGGCGTCTCGTCGTCGCCGGCGACCGCGTCTTCGTCGAGGCGTCCGATGGTCCCGGCCGCTCCGCACTCGAGGTCACCGCACCTGCCCGGCCGCCGATCCTTCTCGCCGCCGGCGACGGCTTCGCTCCCGCCGAGCACACCTACCGGATCACCGTCCACGGCCGTGACCGCTCCTGGCCGATCGATGTGGCGGTCGCCCCACCGGTGCGGGACCGGCACCACCACGCGACCGACGCACCGACCGAGCGCCACGCCCTCGAGCTCACCGACGCCCAGCGGCGAGTCCTCGAGGCCTACACCGCTCCGCTGCGACGCGGCCGCCTGGAACCGGCGACGCACCGCGAGGTCGCCGACGCGCTCGGCTGCCACCCGAACTCGGCTCGCGAGGTCCTCTACACGGTGTGGTCCGCCCTGTTCGCGACCGGCATCCCGATGCCTGAGGTCGCGGACAAGCGCGTCGCGGTTGCCGAGACGATCAGGCTCCACAAGCTGCTGTGACCGGCGACGAGGCGGAGGCCGGCGCATCGTCGGACGATCTGCTCTACACGACCGGGCCGCCCGAGGACCCCGACCGGTACGGCGTGTCGTCGGACGAGCTCTCGAAGGTCCGCATCGGCGGCGAAGGGCTCCTGTACGAGGCGATGCGCACCGCCACCGGCGAGCGCGTGGCGCTCAAGCTGCTGACGAACACCCCCGTGTCGGACTACGAGCGCGTGGCCGAACGAGCCGCGCTGTTCACCCTGCTGGACGACCCCGGGCTCATGCGCCAGCTCGAGACCTTCGTCGGCCCGGCGCTCGCTCCAGCAGGCTCTCGCTCGGAAGGTGTCGATGACGAGGACGTCGACATCCTCTACTCGGTCGCCGCCTGGGTCGACGGCGTCACCCTGACCGACGCGACGGCCGGGTCGTCGCCGCACAGCCGCCTCGTCTGGATCACCGAGATCGCCGACGCGCTCGCGGCCCTGCACGCGCCCAGCCCGGCCGCCCCGCTGGGGCTCGTCCACAGGGACGTGAAGCCGTCGAACATCCGGGTCCGCCCCGACGGTCGCACCGTGCTCGTGGACTTCGGCGTCGCGCGGCAGGCCGACAGCACCGACATGACCGAAGGGGTGGGCACCTACCGGTGGCGAGCCCCCGAGGTGCTCACCGGGAGCCATTACGCGAGCGGCCAGAGCGTCGACACATGGGGCCTCGGCGCGGTCGCGCACTGGCTGCTGCTGGGCAGCGTCCCCGAGCTCGACGGTGCGGCAGCGGCCCAGGAGCGCCTCGCGAGCTGCATCGCCCTGGTCGAGTTCCCGCGCGGCAAGGCCATCGCTGCGCACATCGCAGCGCTGCTGCACACCGACCCTTCGAAGCGTCCCGGCGACCTGCGCCGGTGGGCAGACGCACTGCGCCGCATGTGCGCCGGCAAGCGGACGCTCGTCGAAGCGGTCCGCGAGACGGCACTCCCGCTCGCGGTCGCAGCCGCGGTGATCACCGTCGGCTGGGGTGCCTACATCGGCTTCATCCGGCCACCGGATGGCGGGCAGCCGGCCACGACCGACGCGCCATCAGCCGCGCGCATCGGCGCGCTGCCGTCGGCGACGCGCTGCGACGGCATCGCCGGCGCGACGATGAGCATCGACCCGCCGGCAGTCCAGATGCCCCAGACGGTGACGCTGGAGCTCGACGGGCCGCCGCTCACGATCGACTGCAACGGCGCAGTCGACCTCTCGCTCGTCGTCGAGTCGATCTCGTTGACCGTCGACGGTGTCTCGTGCGCGACGCCGCCGATGTTGCCCGGGACCGGAAAGGCAGAGCTTCGATGGTCGGACGGCCTGGTCACTCCGGCCGACATCTCCATGACACCTGAGAGCGGCATCTTGGTGACACGGATCCACTCCTCGACCGGCGCCGTCCAGTTGGACGCGTCGACGACGGCGTCCTACACCGAGCTCACCGGTGCGTGCGACACCGGTGGCGTCACCGCCATCGCGTTCGACCTCGGATCCCTCGACGTCGCGGTGACCTGGAACGGCGACCGTCCCGGCGACTGAGCGCCGACCGGGCGGATCGGCGTGCGTCACGCATCCGGGGCGGCCGACGCGGACGGGTCCGGCGGAGAGAGCGACGCCCCGGTCGCCAGGACCGCGACGGTCCGGGGCGCAGGTCGGGCACCATGACCACCATGGTCCGCGACCGCGTGACGCCGACGACCGCCGCCCTGCAGCGACGTATGCAGCTGGCACTCGGCGCGCTCCGGGGCGTCACGCTGGTGTGGGCTGCCATCGTCTGCGCGGTCGACGGGTCGTCCGGTGTCCTCGACCGACCGGCGTGGGCCGCCGTCGTCCTGGTCGTCCTGGCGGTGTGGTCGGTCGTGTGGACCGTGGCCGTGGGCCGGCGGGACCGTTGGGTGTCGGGTGCGGCCGGCGTGGTCGTCGACCTCGCCCTCGCCTGCCTCGCGGTCGTCACCGACCACGTCGTCTACGACCGCGACCACCCGCAGTCGTTCTCCTCCGCATGGCCGCTGGTGGCAGTGGTCGCCACCGGCGTCGCGGCGGGCGCCACGGCCGGCGCCGCGGGCGGGGCGGTGGTCGGCGTGGCGAACATCGTCGGCCGCATCACCGTGGGCGAGGGGATGGACGGCGAGTGGCTGTCCTCGCTCGGCACGCTCGTGCTGCTGTCGGCCTCGGGCTGGATCAGCGGTTGGGTGGCCGACCGCCTGCGGAC
>JAEXGP010000395.1 GCA_023450775.1 Actinomycetes bacterium
TGGCGACACCGCGCACACCCCCGTCGCGCTCGGCGCTCGCCGGCCCGCGGCCGACGCCCCGGTCGGGATCCTGACCGGCGCCTACGGCGCCCGCGTGCTGGCCCCGCTGGTCGAGGAGGTCCTCACCGCCTCCGCCCGTGGCGGCATGTCGGACGCCGGCGTGCGGATGGTCCCGGTCGAGAACCGCTACTTCGGCGGCAACATCGGGGTGGCCGGCCTCATGGTCGGCGAGGACGTCGCCAGGACGCTGGCCGCCGAGCCCGAGGGCCACCGCTACCTGTTGCCCGACGTCTGCCTGTCCCGGGGCACGTTCCTGGACGGCACCCGCCCCGAGGACCTGCCCCGCCGGGTGGAGATCGTCCCCACCGACGGCGTGGCGTTGCGCCACGCGCTGCTCGGACCCGAACCCGCGCTGGCGAGCGGCGCCCACGCCCCCGGAGGCCCCCGTGGCTGACCTGCCCGTCGTCGCGATCGTCGGCCGCCCGAACGTGGGCAAGTCCACGCTCATGAACCGGATCCTCGGCAAGCGCGTGGCCATCGTCGAGGAGAAGCCGGGCGTGACCCGCGACCGCAAGGAGGTCGAGGCCGAGTGGCAGGGCCGGCCGTTCCTGCTGGTCGACACCGGCGGCTGGATGATCGGCGGCTCCGAGCTGGACAAGAAGGTGTCCAACCAGTCGGAGCAGGCCATCAAGGACGCGGACGTGGTGCTGTTCGTCGTCGACGCCAAGGTGGGGGTCACCGAGGAGGACGCGCAGGTGGCCAACCTGCTCCGCACGCTCGACGCGCCGGTCCACGTGCTGGCCAACAAGGTCGACGACACCAGCCACGAGGCCCTCATCTGGGAGCTCATGAGCCTGGGCCTGGGCGAACCGCTGCCGATCTCGGCGCTGCACGGCCGTCGCACCGGCGACCTGCTGGACGTGATCGTGGCGGAGCTCCCCGAGGAGGAGATCGACGACACCGAGCAGACCGACATGGAGGAGGGCGAAGGGGTCATCTCGGTGGCGCTGGTCGGCCGTCCCAACGTCGGCAAGTCCACGCTCTTCAACCGCCTGATCGGCGAGGACCGCTCGGTGGTGCACGACATGCCGGGCACCACCCGCGATGCCGTCGACACCGTGGTCGAGACGGAGATCGGCCCGCTGCGCTTCGTCGACACGGCAGGCATGCGCCGCAAGTCCCGCATCGACGAGGGCACCGAGTACTTCTCGATGGTCCGGGCGCTCAAGGCCGTGGACGAGGCGGACGTGGCCCTGCTCGTCATCGACTCCACCGAGGGCGTCACCCACCAGGACCAGCGCCTGGCCGAGCGGGTGGACGGCGCCGGCTGCCCGATCGTCGTGCTGCTCAACAAGTGGGAGCTGCTCGACGAGGACCAGCGCAAGGACGTGCTGTACCAGCTCGGTCAGCGGCTGCACTTCCTGGGCGACGCGGCGGTGCTGCGCATCTCGGCGCTGACCGGCCGGGGCGTCCACCGCCTGCTGCCGGCGCTCGAGAACTCGATCGACGCCTACCACACCCGGATCCCGACCCGTCAGGTGAACGACGTGATCCGCCGGGCCCAGCAGGCCCAGCCGGGCCCGCACGGAGCACGGGTCCTGTACGCCACGCAGGGCGCCGCCGATCCGCCCACCTTCACGCTGTTCGCCAACAAGACCATCCCGGCCAGCTACCTCCGGTACCTGGAGCGCCAGCTCCGGGAGGCGTTCGGGCTGGAGGCCACGCCAATCAAGATGCGGGTGCGGCGCCGCGGGAGCTGAGGCGGCGCTCCGGGAGCTACGGCGTCCGGAGCGGACGCCCCTACGATCGACCGGGGCCGACGACGGCCGCCGGGACCCCTGAGGAGGACCATGAGCCAGGTTCGTGACGAGATCGAGGCGCGGGGCAAGCCCCAGCTGGGCGCCACCGACGCGGTGACGGAGCTCGTCATCACCGACGAGGTCGAGGGCAGCGGCGACGAGGTCACCCCGGGCGCCACGGTCACGGCCCACTACGTGGGGGTCTCGGCCTCCACCGGCTCGCAGTTCGACGCGTCCTGGGACCGCGGCGCGCCGATCAGCTTCCCGCTCGACGGCGTGATCCGCGGCTGGAGCGAGGGACTCCTCGGCATGAAGGTCGGCGGTCGCCGCACGCTGGTGATCCCCGGCGACATGGCCTACGGCGCCAACCCGCCGCCCGGCGCCGGCATCGCGCCGAACGAGACCCTGGTCTTCACCGTCGACCTGGTGGACGTGTCGTGGCGGTGAGCCGCCCTCGTCGGGCCGCTGCGGCGGCAGGGGTCGCCGTGCTCGCGCTGAGCGGTGTGGCCGCGGCGTGCGGCGACGACGACTCGGCCTCGACCACGACGATCGAGTCGAGCGGTGGCTCGAAGGCCGGGTCGGGCAGCGGCTCGGGCGGTGGTGCCTCGAGTCCCGACAGCGCGACGCTGACCGCGATCGAGGAGCGGGGCGCGCCGACGATCGCCCCGGTCGAGGGCTCGGTCGCCGAGCTCGAGACCGTCGACGAGGTCGACGGCGACGGCAAGGAGGCCACGCCCGGTTCCACCGTGACCGCGCACTACGTGGGCGCGGTGGCGTCGACCGGCGAGGTGTTCGACTCCTCCTGGGAGCGTGGCCAGCCGGCGGTGTTCCCGCTCGACGGCGTCATCGCGGGCTGGAGCGAAGGCATCCCCGGCATGAAGGAGGGCGGCCGGCGCACGCTGGTCATCCCGGCGGCCCTGGCCTACGGCGACACCCCGCCGCCCGGCTCCGGCATCCCGGCCGGCGCGGATCTGGTCTTCACCGTCGACCTGGTGTCGGTGAACTGACGTGGTCGCACCGGACGCGGACGGCGCAGCGGCTGAGCACCCGGGCGAGGGGACGGTGGACGAGCGCCACGACACGGGCGCCCAGGACCCTGCCGCTCAGGACCCTGCCGCTCAGGACCCTGCCGCCCGGTTCGCCGCCGTGTCCGCCCGCGCCCGGCGCGGCAACCTGGACGCCGGCGCCGACAAGCTGGCGGCCCAGGGGAAGCTGTTCGTCCGCGACCGGATCGACCTGCTGTGCGACCCCGGCACGTTCGTCGAGGACCAGCTCCTGGCCAACGCGCCCTACCGGGACGGCATGAGCCCCGACCTCCCCGCCGACGGCGTGGTCACCGGCGTGGGGGAGATCGACGGCCGGCCTGTGGCGGTCATGGCCAACGACCCCACGGTCAAGGCGGGCAGCTGGGGGGCCCGCACGGTCGAGAAGATCGTGCGTCTGACCGAGACGGCGCTGCGCGACGAGATCCCCGTCGTGTGGCTGGTCGACTCGGCCGGCGCGCGCATCACCGACCAGGTGGAGCTGTTCCCCGGTCGCCGGGGCGCCGGGCGCATCTTCTACAACCAGGTGCGCCTGTCGGGGAAGGTGCCGCAGGTCTGCTGCCTGTTCGGGCCCTCCGCTGCCGGTGGCGCCTACATCCCGTCGTTCTGCGACCTGGTCGTGATGGTCGAGGGCAACGCGTCCATGTACCTGGGCTCGCCCCGCATGGCCGAGATGGTGATCGGCGAGATCGTTTCGCTCGAGGAGATGGGCGGTGCCCGGATGCACGCCACCGTCTCGGGCTGCGGCGACAACCTGGCCGTCGACGACGAGGATGCGATCCACCAGGCCCGCGCCTACCTCACCTACCTGCCGAGCCGGTGGAGCGAGGACCCGCCCGAGTACCACGCCGTGCCGCCCACCCGGGAGCTGACCGCCGACATCGTCCCGGCCGAGGAGGCGCAGGGCTACGACGTCCACGACGTGCTCGACGGCCTGCTCGACGCCGAGTCGTTCTTCGAGATCAAGCCGCTGTTCGCTCCCGAGCTGGTCGTCGGCTTCGGCCTGCTCGAGGGGCGGCCGGTCGGCATCGTCGCCAACAACCCCATGCACAAGGGCGGCGTGCTGTTCACCGACTCAGCGGACAAGGCCGCCCGGTTCATCTGGCTGGCCGACGCGTTCGGGGTGCCGCTGATCTTCCTGGCCGACGTGCCGGGGTTCATGATCGGCTCGCAGGTGGAGCGCGAGGGCATCATCCGCCACGGGGCCAAGATGATCACCGCCGTGTGCGAGGCGACCGTCCCCAAGATCTCGGTGATCGTGCGCAAGGCCTACGGCGCCGGGCTCTACGCCATGTCGGGGCCGGCGTTCGAGCCCGTGGCGACGATCGCCCTTCCCACCGCCAAGATCGCCGTGATGGGGCCCGAGGCGGCGGTCAACGCGGTGTTCGCCAACAAGATCGCGGCGATCGACGACGAGGCCGAGCGGGCGGCGTTCGTCGAGGAGCAGCGGGAGATCTACGAGACCGACGTGGACCTGCTGCGCTTGGCGTCCGAGCTGGTCATCGACGCGGTGGTCGAGTGGGAGGACCTGCGCAGCGACATCGCCCGGCGCCTGCAGCGCGCCGCCGGCAAGGACCGGACGTTCTCGGTGCGTCGCCACGGCGTCCCGCCGGTCTGAGGCGGGGGAGCGGGAGCCGGTCGTGCCCTGGTGCGAGGACTGCAGCAAGTTCTACACGCCGTCGACGCTGACGCCCCAGGGCGACTGCCCTGCCGGGCACCACGTCGCCGATCCCGAGACCTCGATCACCCAGTCCTCGGCCGCGCCCCGCGAGGAGGACCAGGGGTCGAGGGTGCCGTGGCACTTCTGGGTGCTGCTCGCCGCGGTGGTGATCTACCTCGGCTGGCGGCTCATCCAGGGCATCCAGTGGCTCCTCGGCTGAGCCGGGCGGCGCGCTGCTGCTGCGGCCCGCCGCGGACTGCGGAACTCGGGACGTCTCGCGCCCGATGTGGGCGCCATCCGACCCGAGTTCCGGAACCGTCGCGGCGCCCCGGAACTCGGGGCGTCTCGCGCCCGCTGTGGGCGCGGTCCGCCCCCGGTTCCGGGGCGGGCCGGGTTCGGCCCCCGTCGGCGACGGCGCTAAGGTGACCGCCTCCCGGGCTGTGGCGCAGTTTGGTTAGCGCGCTTGACTGGGGGTCAAGAGGTCGGGAGTTCGAATCTCCCCAGCCCGACGGTCCAGAACCCCTGCAACTGCAGGGGTTCTGCCGC
>JAEXGP010000022.1 GCA_023450775.1 Actinomycetes bacterium
CTGCGCATCGAGTAGCAGCACCCCCGGAGCTCGGGACGTTTCGCGCCTGCATCGGGCGCGTAACGACCCGAGTCCAGGCCTTCGCTCGCGACGCACACGCGGGCGAGGCGCGCAAGGACCTTTGGCCTCTGTTCGGCGACCTGCGGTCATCGGACGATGTCGGGAGAGCATCGACCGCGGGTCGATCGAGGAGGTCACCGTGTCCGAACACCGTCCGCGTCCCAACGGCATCCGGCGTGGCTGGGGCCGGGCTCGTCCACTCGTGGCCGCCATCCTCGGCGTCGCATGGGCCGGGGCGCTCGCGACCGCCTGCGCGCCGGAACCACCGCCGGCGCTCACGGTGTGTCCCGTGCGCACCGAGGTCCCGCTCGAACCGGCCGACCCGGTGAACTACTCACTCCCGCGAGCGGTGTCGTCCGACGGCGAGTGGCTCGTTGCGTCGCGTGTCGTGGGCGCCGACCTGGTCCTGTCGTTGCGGCGCACACAAGCGGCCGCCTCCAGCGTGCCAGCGGGTTCGTTGCCCTACGCCCAGGCGGCGACGGGAACGCTCCTGGTGTCGGTCCCCGTCGACGGGTCGCAGGTGGTGTTCGGCACCGCCGGCACCGCCGCCACCGAACACGATCCGCAGACCACGTTGCGTCGGTGGCGGGCTGCCACCGGAGCGGTGACCGACCTGCCCGTGCCGGTGGTCGCTTCGCCGCCACCGGGAGTGCCGTACCCGATGAACGCGTTCGCCGTTTCCGCCGATGGCCGTCGGGTGCTGTGGGTCCAGTCCTTCCGCGAAGGACCGGAGCCGTACGTGTGGCACGAGGTGCTGGTGGTCACCGACGCGATCACCGACGCCGTGGTGTCGACCGCCTCCATCGACGGCATCGGTCTGGGCCCGATCACGGGCGACGGTGCAGCGATGCTGAACAGCGACGCGCTGATCGCCACCGCCACCGGCGCGGTGACCAATCTCGCCGGCGACGTGGCAGCGGCGCAGGCGGCCTTCCCCGGCCCGCAGTTGCAGGTGGCCGGGATCAGCGACGACCTCCGTCAACTGGCGCTGCGCCGATACGACCCTACGGTGGTTCCGGGGGTCCTGACCTACCTGGTGTGGGACCGGACCACCGGGACCGGCCGGGTGGCGCTGCAGGTGGCGACCACCGGGCAGGGCGACCAGCCCCAGATCCAATTCGACGCCATCACCCCGGAAGGGTCGTTGGTCGCCACCCAGTGGGCGTCACCGCCGAACCTGGCCGGCGTGCTCGAATCCCATCCCACGGCCGGTGTCCGCACGATCGCCTCGGCCGCGACCCTGCTGACACCGCAGTTCTCCTGGCTGGTCAGCACCACCGACGGTCGGACCGTGGTCACCTCGCGCCAGAGCCTGCTCGGTCAGCAGCTCGTCGCCCAGCGCTGCTCCTGATCCAGTGATCCCTCCGAACCGCCCGGCGACGAGTCCTTGCGGCCGACGGTGTGGCTCAGAACGGCGGGCGCACGACCGCCGCACGTCGTTCGACGGCCCGCTCGGCGAGCGAGAGCTCGTCGGCAGTGCCGGCGAGGAGGATGACGTCGTCGGGACCCGATCCGTGCACCGACGCGAGTGCGTGTCCGATGATCACGTCGTGCAGTCCGGCGATCGATTCGACGATCCCGACGATGCGCATGGAGGCGACCGTGCCGTCATCGAAGTCGATCGGCAGCGGCGCGCCGACCCCGAGCCCCGATCGCCGGGCGAACCGCTCGGTGACGACCGCATCGGTCGACGACGTGGCGGCGTAGCCGTCGAGCACCGTGAGCGCGAGCACTCGCTGCGACGCGGCCAGGTCGATGCCCCCGATGGCGATCCGGTGACCCTCGATCCGTCCGTTCGCGGTCGAGACCGGCACCACAGCTGGACCTCGGAGGTTCCGCAGGTCCCGGAGAGTTCCGTCGCAGTTCGCGGGGGTGCGCGGCACGCAGTAGACGGCCCGGTCGGCGATGACCAGTGGATGACCCCGCCCGGCGTCACCCCACCCAGCGACCAGCGCTGATGTCAACACGATGACACCCAGTGCGATCGCCGCTGCGGCCATCAGCTGGGCGGTCGGAGCAGTGTTCTGGGCCGGATCGGCTGGAGTCCGGCGCTCTCGTCGGTACACGGCTGCCTCCTTCGATGAGGGACCGTGTCATCACGCCTCGACCTGCTGTCGTGGGGCTGCTCGTGGCCTGTCCGTCGATCAGCGGGTCGCCGGGACGCACGACAGCCGCGCGACAGCACCGCTCTCGATGCTGTGGTGAGTCGCCCCGATCGGCGGGGCGCGGAAGAGGAGGACGGACCGTGGAGACGATGGTCCTGCACGTCCCGGACGTGACCTGCCAGCACTGCGTGGACACCATCAGCAGCCGGGTCGGCGCCCTCTCGGGCGTCGAGCGGGTGGAGGTCGACCTCGTCGACCGACTCGTCGTGGTGGTGGGCACCGCGGAGCGCGGTGCCGTGTGCGCCGCGATCGACGGTGCCGGCTACGAGGTGGAGGGCTGAACGATGAAGATCGCGATCGCTCTGTACCCGGGCTTCACCGCACTCGACGTCGTCGGGCCGTTCCAGGTGCTCACCGACGTCCCCGGCCACGAGGTGTGCTTCGTCGGCGAGGCCGCCGGCCTGGTTCCCGACCACACCGGCCGGTGCCCGCTGGTCGCCACCGAGACCTTCGACGAGTTCGACGCCGCCGACGTCGTGATCATCGGCGGTGCGCTCGAGGACCACGAGCCGGATGCCGCCACCGTGGCCTGGCTCCGGAAGATCCACCCGACCACGACGTGGACGACCAGCGTGTGCACCGGGTCGTCGTACCTCGCGGCGGCGGGCATCCTGGACGGCCGGACAGCGGCCTGCCACTGGGCGCGGACCGAGCGCCTCGAGTCGTACGACGTCACCTACACGTCGGAGCGGGTCGTCGTCGGCGGCGACGTGATCACCGCGGCGGGGGTCTCGTCCGGCATCGACATGGCCTTGCGGCTGCTGTCCGAGCTCCACGGCGACGACGTGGCCCGCTCGGTGCAGCTCGCCGTCGAGTACGACCCGCAGCCGCCGTTCGACTCGGGCAGCGTGGCGACGGCGCCACCCGAGATCGTCGAGCTCGTCCGGGCGACGCTCGGGTGAGCTCAGGCCGGGACGCCGACGACCTCGTCCACGAGGCGATCGACGGCGTCTCGGCCCCGGACCGAGGCCTGCGCGACGGCCGCGTCCCCGGCGGACGCCGACGCAGCGGCGGTGATGCGCTCGATCTCCCGCCGCTCGAGGGGGTCGGCGGGGCGCCCGCTGCGCTCCCGCAACGCCGCCGAGGCGCCGAGCAGCTCGGCGGCGCGTTCGGCGTCGGCGGACGCCTCGATCGACGCCCTGAGATCGAGCGCCGAGGCGATCAGCCGGGGATCCGGCATCGACCGGGCGACGTCCGCCACGTCCCGGTGGGCGACGTCGGCCGATTCGAGATCACCGGTGGCCGCGGCGGCGAACCCGGCGCCGCTGCGGGTCTCGGCGTACAGGAACATCGAACCCGACGTGCCCATGATCTCGGTGGCCTGCTCGTACTCGCGGAGGGCCAGCGCGTCGTCGCCGCCCCAGCGGGCCAGGTGGCCGTGACCGAGGTGGGCGGCGGCCACGCCGCCCAGGTAGCCGTAGCGGCGGGCGTGTCGGCGGGCCTCCTCGAGCACCCGGTGCGCGTCCTCGGCGCGCCCGAGCACCGCGAGCAGCACGCCGAGCTCCGAGGAGATGAGCTGCACGCTGTTGTGGAGCCCGACCTCACGGGCGATGTCGATCGCGGACCGGAACGACGCAGCGGCGTCATCGAGCTCGCCGAGGAACCGGAGGTTGCCGCCCTGGTGGCCCCGGACCGAGGACAGGCCCCAGAGGTCCCCGATGCGGGCGAACTGCGTGGCGGCACGTTCCCCGTGCGCGATCGCATCCAGTCCTTCGCCGAGCCGCATGCCGATCTCCATGCGGACGAAGTCGACCATCGCGAGTCCCCATTCGTCGCCGACATCGGCGAAGCGGCGACGGGCGCGCTCCAACCGCTCGAGCGCCGCATCCGTGTCGACGCCGCGGACGCCCTCCACCGCCAGCAGCAGCTCGGCGAGTGCTGCGCCGTCGCGGTCATCGACGGCACGGAACGCGCCGAGCGCGTCCGCGGCTGCGCCGGCGGCCACCTCGCTCGGATGGACGATGCACGCGTTCGGGCGCTCGACGGTCGAGCGCGCGAGGTGTGCGTAACCGAGCAGCGATCCAGGACCGTCCTCATCAGCGAGGAACCGGTCGAGGTGGCGGCGTCCCTCCTCGTAGTCGCCGAGGTACCAGAACCACGAGAGCGACGAGGCGAGTCCAAGCCCTTCGACTCGGTGCTCCGGCGTCCGCTCGGCGAAGGCGAGCGCGGCCCGGAGATCGTCGTTGACCGCCCGGAGCTCCTCCAACCACTCCACCTGGTCCACGGTGCGCAGCCGGGCATCGGCGCGCGCGGCGATCGCCGACATGTGGGCGAGGTGACGGGCGTCGATGGTCGTGGCCTCGCCCGACGCCAGGAGCTCGGCGGCGGCGAACTGGCGGATGGTCTCGAGCACACGGAAGCGGTGGTCTCCGGCGCGACTCACGAGCGAGCGGTCGACGAGGTCGCCGACGATGTCCGACACGTCGGCCGAGGACATGGCGTCGTCGGCCGCCACGGCGGCAGCGTCGGCGAGGTCCCACGGGCTCCGGAAGACCGACAGACGGCGCAGGACCGTGCGAGCGTGCTCGTCGAGCAGGTCGTAGCTCCACGCGATGGCAGCCCGGAGCGTGCGGTGGCGCTCGTCGACGGTCCGTGGGCCACCGGTGAGGAGTCCGAGCTGGTCACCGAGTCGTTCGGCGATCGCAGCGACCGGCAGGCTCGCCGTGCGGGCCGCAGCGAGCTCGACCGCCAGCGGCAACCCGTCGAGGGTCCGGCAGATCTCGGCGATGTGCTCGAGGTCCTCGGCGCCAGGATCGAAGTGCCGGTCGAGTGCCCGAGCTCGGTCCAGGAACAGCTCGACGGACGCCGCGACGCGCACGTCCGCCTCGGGCGCACCGGCGGCCGGCACCTCGAGCGGCGTGACGGCGAAGCGCTGCTCGCCGGGAACCTGCAGCGGTTCGCGGCTCGTCGCGAGGATCGTGACCTTCGGGCATCGTGCGACCACCTCGTCGGCGAGCAGTGCGGTCTCGTCGACGACGTGTTCGCAGTTGTCGAGCACGATCAGCGCTGACCTCGCGCCGACCTGCCGGCACAGCCGGACCACGGCCGTCTCTCCGTCCTCGAGCGGCACGGCGGGCAGCTCGAGCGCAGCCGCTGTCGCGCTGACGACATCGTCGCGGTCGACGCCGGCGAGACGGACGAGCCACGCGCCCGTCGTGAAGCGCTCGCCTGCGACGCGCGCCGCCTCGATCGCAAGGGTCGTCTTGCCGGTGCCGCCGGGACCCGTGCACGTGACGAGCCGTCGGTCCTCGAGCAGTGCGACCAGCTCCCGCAGATCCGCATCCCGACCGCGGAACGACGCGACCCGCTGCGGGAGCTCGGGGGCCGCCGCCGTCACCGATGGTCCGGCCGTCGCCGCCAGCTCGGCCTCCTGGCGGAGGATCGCCCCTTCGAGCTCCTGCACCTCTGGCGAGGGATCGATGCCGAGCTCGTCCGCGAGCGATCGGCGGAGCTCCTGATAGGCGGCGAGCGCATCCGCCTGCCGGCCGGACCGGTACAGCGCCAGCATCCGCCGCGCGTGGAAGCGCTCGCGGAGCGGATGCGAGGCGACGAGCGCATCCAGCTCGTCGAGGACCTCTCGCTCGCGACCCAGATCGAGCTCGAGCTGCAGCACGTCCTCGAGCGCGGCGAGGCGGATCTCGGTCAGACGGGTGGCCTCGGCCTCGACCCAGGGTGCGGAGGGGACGTCGCAGAGCGGTTCCCCCCGCCATCGAGCGAGGGCGGCCCGGTAGCGCTCGACCGCCACCGCGACCGCGCCGCCTGCGGCCGTCGAGCGGGCCGCCGCCAGCTCCTCGACCACCGCGAGGGCGTCGACGTCCGCGGGTTCCACATCGAGCGCGTAGCCGGGCGACCGGGTCGCGAGGACCGCGGCGTCCCCGCCGTGCTGGGTGAGCCAACGCCGGAGCTTGGACACCCGCAGCTGGAGCGCGTTGCCCGGGTTGCTCGGCAGGTCGTCGCCCCACAGCTCGTCGATCAGCGAGTCGGCGGACACCACACGACCGCCGTTCAGGGCCAGCCGAGCCAGCAACGCCCGCTCGCCACCCCCGGAGGGGGCGCCGGTCACTCCGTCGACGTCGATCTCGACTGGTCCCAGCAGACGGACCTGCACGCCACCTCCCCGGTCCGGCGCCGCCGGACATCCTACGGGTGCCGTCGCGGACAGCCCGAAGCAGCGGGAGGACAGAGCGGCGACAGCGCACCCCTGGATCGTGGGCCCATCAGCCCACGACACGGAGGAGCGTTGTGATGGAGACCGATCTGGACGTCGCAGTCATCGGAGGGGGTCAGGCCGGCCTCGCAGTTGCCCGGGAGCTGGGGGTGCGACGCCGCGACGCCGTGGTGTTCGACGCCTCGCCGGCAACCGGGGACACCTGGCGCACCCGCTGGGACTCGTTGCGACTCTTCACGCCGGCGGCGTACTCGTCGCTGCCCGGGATGGCGTTCCCCGGGCCGGCCTGGCACCACCCGACCAAGGACGAGGTCGCTCGGTACCTGCAGGACTACCGGCACGCCTTCGACATCGACGTGCGGCACTCCTCGCCCGTCCTCCGGGTCCGGCCGGCCGGCCAGGGGTTCCGCCTCGATGCACCCGACGGCGAGGTCACCGCCCGGTCCGTCGTCGTCGCCACCGGCCCGTACCAGACGCCGGCCGTCCCTCGGATCTCCAGCCAGCTCGACGGGGAGGTCGTGCAGCTCCACTCGTCGGAGTACCGCAACCCGAGCCAGATCGGGGACGGCGCCACCGTGCTCGTCGTGGGGGCTGGCAACTCCGGCGTGCAGATCGCGACCGAGCTCGCCGATCGCTGCCACGTCCACCTGGCGGTCGGTCGCCCCGGACGCCACGTCCCCCAGCGGCTCGCCGGTCGGGACCTGTTCTGGTGGCTCACTCGCCTGGGCATGCTCGCCGCCCCGCCCGACAGCCGACGCGGCCGACGGATGCAGCGGACCGAGCTCATCATCGGCGCCGACCGGGAGGCGCTGGAGCGTGACGTCGTCACCCACGACCGGATCGTCGGCGCATCCGGTGGCACCGTGCACTTCGAGGACGGCACCGATCTGTTCGTCGACGCGGTCGTCTGGGCCACCGGCTTCACCGCCAGCCATCGCTTCGTCGAGGTGCCGGGCGCACTCGACGCCCGAGGTCTGATCGACCAGCGGGCCGGGGTGGCCTCCGTTCCCGGGCTCTTCACCGTCGGCCAGCCGTGGCAGCGGAACCGTGGCTCGTCGCTGCTCGGGTTCGTCGGAGTGGACGCCGCGCTGGTCGCCGACGCCGTCGCCAGCCGCCGGACAGCGCCACGACAGGCCGTCACCGCACCCTGATCCCACGCCCGTCCACCGGACCACATCACCGAGGAACACCGCCATGACCATCACCGAACCCACCACGACGGCGCTTCGAGCCGACGACGCGATCGGGAACCAGCACCAGCTGGAGATCGCCGGCATGACCTGCGCCTCGTGCGTCCGCCGCGTCGAGAAGGCCCTCGACCGCGTCGACGGCGTGACCAGCGCCCACGTCAACCTCGCCACCGAGCGAGCCGTCGTGACGACGTCGCCCGACGTCGAGGTCGCGGACCTCGTCGCCGCGATCGAGGCCGTCGGCTACCGAGCCGCGAACCCTGACGAGCCCGCCACGGAGGCGGATCCGGCCGCGATCGCTGACGACGACACCGACGACGCCGAGCAGCGGGCGCTGCGTCGCCGGTGGGCCACGTGCCTCGGCGTCGGTCTCTCGATGATGGTCCTGATGTACGTGCCGTTGCCCATCGACGCGATGGACTGGCTGATGCCGCTGCTGCTCGTCGTCGCGACCGTCGTCCAGTTCTGGGCGGGCCAGGGGTTCTACGCGACGGCGTGGAAGGCCGCCCGGCACCGCACGACGAACATGTGCACGCTCGTCGCGCTCGGCACCGCCGTGGCGTACGGCTACAGCGCGTTCGTCACGCTGTGGCCTGCCCAGGCCGAGCAGCTCGGGTTGCCGCTCCACGTCTACTTCGAGACGTCGATCATCATCATCGGCCTCGTCCTGCTGGGCCGGTGGCTCGAGGGGCGGGCCAAGAGGCAGACGTCCGCCGCGATCCGGGCGCTGGTCGGCCTCCAGCCGACC